>JAVVVT010000008.1:0-25710 GCA_036652515.1 Oscillospiraceae bacterium | reverse complement strand
GTAAAGCAGATAGTTTGGCACCGCAGTGTCCCCTATTGAGAAGAGACTGCCCTTGATGAATTTGGTGTAGCTGGCGTCAAGACCGGAAATGGACTGTCCGTTGTTTGTTCCGATTTTCAGATACATCAAAATCACACCGTATAACATCAGCTGGGTGGAAAGTGTGACTATAAACGGGTGCAGGCTGAATTTTGACACGCAAAATCCGTTTACACACCCTACAACTGCGCCGATTGCCATTGAAAGGCCTATAATCAGTATGATTGGTGGGACTTTCAAATCAGGGAACATCTTGTTCACATAGCCTGTTGTCTGCAAAAGCGAGGCGGACACACAAGCGGTGAGACCCACACAGCGACCGGCTGAAAGGTCGGTACCGGTGAGTATGATACAGCCTGCTATACCCAAAGCTATGGGCATTGCGGCGGCTGACATAGAAAGGATATTTATCACTGAGGATAGGGACAAGAACGATGGTTCTTTAAATTGTATATAAGCCACAGCCGCAAGGATAAATATGTATAAGGAGTTTTCAATAAGAAACTCTTTCATCTCAAATTTCTTTGCGCCCTCCGCTTTTGGCTTTAATTTTTCTATACTTGCCATAATTTTTCTCCTTACGCATATTTTGCAGCAAGCGTCATAATCTCTTCCTGCGTTGTTGATTTTACGTCCACTTCGCCTGACAGACGTCCGCCTGACATAACCAAAATTCTATCGCACACCCCCAGCAGCTCCGGCATTTCCGAAGAGACCATCACTATGGACTTGCCCTTGGCGGCAAGGTCTATAATAAGCTGATAAATCTCGTACTTTGCGCCCACGTCGATACCACGGGTGGGTTCGTCCAAGAGCAGTACCTCCGGCTGGGTGAGCAGCCACCTGCCCAAAATCACCTTTTGCTGGTTGCCACCTGAAAGGGAGCGAATGGTGGTGTCTTGGGAGGGGGTTTTAATATTCATTGCGTTTATTGACCATTCGGTATCTGTCTGCATACTCTTATCGTCCAGGGCTATACCCTTGAGGTATTTTTGCAAGCTGGAGATAGTGGTGTTTTCTTTCACACTTAAAATGCCGAAAATGCCTGTGGCACGGCGTTCTTCCGTGAGAAGAGCAAATCCGTTTTTGATGGACTCCTTAGGGTTTTTGTTCTTCACTTCTGTGCCGTTTAATTTGATTGTGCCGCTCTTTCTTGTGGCGTTGCCGAAGATATTTTCCAGCACCTCCGTGCGCCCTGAGCCGTCAAGACCTGCTATTCCCAAAATTTCGCCTTTTCTTACATTAAAGGACACATCGTTTATATGGGAATATGTGGCTGTAAGCCCCTCCACCTCCACGGCGATCTCGCCGATAGTGTTGGTTTTTGGAGGGAAACGGTTGGTCAATTCACGCCCAACCATAAGCTTGATAATCTCCTCCATAGTTATTTCTTTGGAGGGTTTTGTCGCCACCCATGCGCCGTCACGCATTATTGTGACCTCGTCGGAAATTCTTAAAATTTCCTCCATTTTGTGGGATATATATATGATACCGCAGCCACGGTCTCGCAGCATATTGATGATGCCAAAAAGGTGCTCCACCTCTTTTTCGGTGAGGGACGATGTGGGCTCATCAAACACTATGACCTTTGAATTATAAGAGACCGCTTTTGCAATCTCCACCATCTGCCTTTGGGAAACGGGCATTGTGCTCATAACGGTTTTAGGGTCCACATCTATGCCCAAATCCTCAAATATAGCCTTGGTATTTTTGTACATCGTCTTTTCTGAGGTGATAAAGCCTGCCGTGGTGGGATATCGACCCAGCCAAATATTGTCCATTACATTTCTTTTAAGGGCTTGATTAAGCTCTTGATGCACCATTGCCACGCCGTTTTCCAGTGCCTCCTTTGAGCTTTTAAAGTTTATCTCTTTGCCCTCTAAGAAAATTTCTCCGCTGTCCTTGGAATACATTCCAAAAAGGCATTTCATAAGGGTTGATTTGCCTGCACCGTTCTCCCCCATAAGGGCGTGAACACTGCCTTTTTTTAGTGTTATAGATACCTTGTCCAGTGCCTTTACTCCGGGGAATTCTTTGCTTATGTTTTTCATTTCAAGAAGAATTTCGCCAGCCATAAGCCACCTCCTTCTAATTTTGTAATCGGTCTTTTTTTGAAAAAAGGCTGCACCTCACAAGAAGGGCAGCCATATTTTCATTATGCTTAGCCGTTTAAAACAGCTACCAATTATTTAATTATTATTTTTTTGCCGGTGCTTCAGGAGCTGCTTCGCCTGTGTAGATAGCGTAAGGGATTCTGACTTTAGCGGCTTTTTCGTCCTTCTTGTAGTCAGCCATATCAGCGAAGAGTTCTTTACCTGCTGTGCCGGCTGATACTGCTTTGCCTATTGCCGTAGCCATAGCGTCGCTGTCCTGTTTGATTGTTCCAGCCATAACGCCATCAGCGATAAGAGCTTTTGCTGCTGCTGTTGCGTCAACGCCGAATACAGGGATAATCTTTTTGCCGTCTTTTACGTTAAAGCCAGCTGTCTGTAATGCTGAGATTGCACCTTCTGCCATACCGTCGTTGTTGCAGATGATGATTTCAGGCATATTTTTGCTTGCTTCATTGTATTTTGTGAGCAATGTTGTCATGTAGTTGCTTGCTGCAGCTGCAGACCAGTTGCCGTCTTGGTCAACTAAGTATTTGTCTTTGTTTTTGTCATCGTAGAATTTAAGAGCTTTTTTGCCGCCTGCAATTAAAGCTTTGTCGGCATCTTCAACTGAAAACTGTGTTCTGAAAGTAGCCTCGGGGTTGCCCTCTTGACCTTTGAACATAACATATGAGATAACGCCGTCTTTGTTAAGATCGACTGCATCATAGTTCTTCAAAAGATTTTCAGCTATCATAGTGCCCTGCATATGGCCAGCCTCAGCAGCGTCTGTGCCGATGAAAGCGCATTTTGCGTAGCTGTTGACCATCTCGTCTGAAACTTCACGGTTGAAGAACAAAACAGGGATATCTTTAGCTTTTGCAAGCTCTATGATTGTCTTTGCAGCGTCATCTGAAGCTGTCTCAACAATGTTAACCACTAACATTGAAGCGCCGCTGGTGATAGCTGTCTGGATTTGCTCTGTCTGAGTTGTCTGGTTTGAGTTTGCATCGTAATCTTGGAAGTCTACCTTTGCGTCTGTCAAGATTTTGCTCAAAGCCTCTCTGACTGTTGAGATGTAGGTGTCGCCGTAGTTGTAGTAGAAAACATGAACCTTACCGCCTGCCACGTCTTTGCCATCGTCCTTTTTAGGAGCGCCGCAAGCGACAAGGCTGAGCATAAGTGCTGCGGATAAAACGATTGCCATTAATTTTTTCATTTGGAAATCCCTTTCTTTTTTTGTTGATATGTTTAATTATAGCCTTTGCCTTGTGCACAAGGTTATAAATAAATCCGGTGCTTTACTGTCATTATGATAGCACAGTTAGTCCTTTACGTCAACACTGTTTTTGCACATAATCTATTGTTTTTACCCTCAAAAATAGGGATTTTTGTGTAGAATAGACAATAAAAACAGTCTTTTTTGCTGAATATATCCAATAAACTTTATTTTTGTCACTAATTTGTAATCATTGGAGCGTGAGCGAATAATCCATATCTAAGCGATTAGTATATGCGCCCTATAAAAATAGGGTTTTCCTCTTTTATCCCATTATTCTTTTGGCGATTGAGACGGTCTGCTGTGCGTCCTTTGCGTAAAAATCCGCCCCTATTTCAAGGGCAAATTTTTCATTTAAAACAGCGCCTCCCACCACCACAGGCACGGTGCAACCAGCTGATTTCAGCGCCTGGATAGTCTGCCTCATACTCACCACGGTGGTGGTCATAAGGGCGGAAAGCCCCACCAATTTCGCCTTTTTCTCTATTGCGGTGGTGACGATTAGGTCAATATCCGTGTCTTTGCCTAAGTCTATCACTTCATATCCATAGTTTTCAAGGACGGTTTTCACAATATTTTTGCCGATGTCGTGGACGTCCCCTTTCACCGTGGCGATGACAATTGGACCTTTTTTAACCAAATCTCCACTGCCTTTTTTAGCAAAGCTCTCGCTTATGGCTTCAAAACCTTTTTTTGCCGCCTCGGCGGACTGCATAAGCTGGGGGAGGAATATTCTGCCGCTCTCGTAGTTTTTACCCACCTCATCAAGGGCGGGTATCAGCCTCTCCTCCACGATTTCAAGCTCGCTTTTTGATTGCAAAAGCTCCCTCACCGCCTCTTTTGCCTGGGCGGAGAGCCCCTTTGATATATAGTATTCCACCCCTTCATCAAGTTTCTTTTGAGGGGCTTTGTTCACTTCATTTTGAAAACGGGACAGATACTCACCGCTGAATTTATCCTTGCCCGAAAGCTGATGAAAGGCAAAAACCGTGTCGGTCATCGCTTTGATATTAGGGTTGATAATAGGCATATCCAGCCCTGCATAGAGCGCCATCGCCATAAAAGTGGAGTTCAAAAGCTCTCTGTTTGGCAAGCCGAAGGAGATATTTGACACCCCTAAGGTGGTTTTCAGCCCTAATTTTTCTTTCACCATTGAGATAGCTTTAACTGTCTCTAAGGCGATTTCCTGCTGTGCCGAGGACGCCAAGGTGAGGCAATCCACAAAGATATCCTCTTTTTTTATTCCGTATTCAATGGCAGTGTCCATAACTTTTTGGGCTATTTCAAAGCGTTTCTCCGCCTTTTCGGGTATGCCTTTTTCATCTAAGGTGAGGAGTAAAACCGCTGCCCCGTATTTTTTAGCCAAGGGCAGAATTTCCCTCATTTTTTTCTCTTCTCCGTTGACGCTATTGATTATCGCCTTGCCGTTGTAGACACGCAGCCCTGCCTCTATCACATCTTTGTCGGAGGAATCTATCTGCAAAGGGAGCTCGCAGACGCTTTGGACTTTTTTGATGACCTTAATCATCATCTGTTTTTCGTCTATCCCCAAATGCCCCACGTTTATGTCCAAAATATCCGCTCCGGCACCTGCCTGTTCCACAGCTTGACGGGCGATGTAATCCATATCTCCGCTCTCCAAGGCTTTTTTGAAAAGTGCCTTGCCCGTAGGGTTTATCCTCTCTCCGATAACCCTAACACGGTCTAAAACCACGGTTTTTGTGGCGGAGCAAACGGCGCTGAAATTCTCTTTTTCAGGGCGAGGAAACTTGTCCTTCACTTTTACCCTGTCAAAAAAATATTTCAACATATCAGGGGTGGTGCCACAGCAACCCCCCACAATATTAACCCCTAAACGGAGAATTTCTTCCATAGCAAAGGAAAACTCCTCCTTGGTTATATTGAAAACCGTATTGGAATTTACTAAACAGGGCAGTCCTGCGTTGGGTTTGATGATGAGGGGTTTGTCCGTCCAAAGGTGAAGCTCCCTTGCCATAGGCAGCATTTCCACCGGGCCCAGCGAGCAGTTTATCCCCATTGCCTCAACCCCCAGCCCCTGTAAAGTCAGCGCCATTGAGGATAGAGAGGTGCCTGCAAAGGTGCGCATATTCTCCTCAAAACTCATGGTGCAAAAGACGGGCAGAGAGCTGTTTTCTTTTGCCGCCAGCACCGCCGCCTTGACCTCGTACAGGTCGGTCATTGTCTCAATAAAAATCAAATCCGCCCCTGCTTTTTCTCCTGCTATCACCTGCCTTGCAAAGCTGTCATACGCCGCCTCAAAGCTCAAAGTTCCCATAGGCTCCAAAAGTTGACCGATAGGTCCCATATCAAGCGCCACATAGCCCCCAAAATCCTTTGCGGTCTCCTTAGCTAACTTCACCCCAGCCTCAATCACCTGCTCCACACTGTGGGCGCAGCCCTGCATTTTGTACTCGCTTGCGCCAAAAGTGTTGGTGAGAACCATTTTTGCGCCGCTCTCAAAATAGGCACGGTGAACAGACGCCACCAATTGGGGATTTGTGACGTTCAGCTCCTCGGGGTGCTCCCCTAATTTCAGCCCTGCATTTTGCAAAGTCGTCCCCATTGCCCCGTCTAAAAGCAAGATATTGTCTTTAATATAATCAAGTATTTTCATATTTTCACCTTTTATTGTAAATGGCTAAGTGAGAAAAATCCCACCCAAAAGATATTTGCTATATATACATTATAGTAGTGGGAATAGTAATGGCAATAGTTTGATAATCCCACCTTACCTACAAGAAAAATCGCAATTGTCCCGGTTTTTACAGGTGTCGCATTTGTTCAGCCTGTCTGTGGGGCGATTTTGCGCCACCCCCATCACCGCCGTGACCGATTTTCGGGGCATCATCACACAGCTTTTTAAACAGGAGACCCCGATATATTTTTCCGCCTGTAAGAGCTGTAAAATTTGGGGCTGCTGGGTGAAGGGGAAGTCCCCGTATCCGGCGCTGTAACGCCAGGTGAGAAACCTGCCCTCGCCCCCCACTTCAAGGCGCAACTGCCTTTCGATTTCGTCACAATATTCCTCTATTGCGGCGGTGGCGGCGGCATCGGCAATCAGGCTGTCGGTGACGCTAACCGCCTGTTTTGTGCGGATAAGATTTTCCGTCCCCACCCCTAAGGTGGCGCAAAAAATATAGCACCCACCGCACCCATTCAGGTGTTTTTTTATGTCCATACCCTGTAAAATCAGCTCAGTGCCCTCTAATTTTACCCCGCTGTCCACCTGCGTTATCTCAAAGTAGCCCAAAACATTTTTAGGAGAGATGACCTGCTGTGTTTGGCTGATTAGGCTGTCGATTTTTTCTGACAGCTCCCCGCTCATCTCCTGCCCTTTATAGCCCAAATACCGCAAAACGTCCGCCCTTTTTATCTTGATATCCACCTGTCACCGCCTTATTTTTTCAATCAAACGCAAGATTAAATCCACCCTTTTCATAGGGGTCATAAGATAATATCCGGCGCAATACCCCTCAACCTGATTTGCGATTTCGGCGCAAAAATCCGTGGATATCTCCAAGATTTCTTCTCTGCTTTTGTCTTTTAAGCTGTCCACCACCTGCTTATCAATGGATATTCCGCTGACCTCATTGTTCAAAAATACTGCGTTTTTATACCCTGCCAGTGGCATTAAACCTGCCAAAATAGGCACTTTCAGCTCCATTGCCGCCTCGATGAAATTCTGCACCGCCTCGTGAGAATAAATTGGCTGGGTGAGAAAATACTCCGCTCCGCTCTCCACCTTTTTCACCGCTCGGGTGAGCTCTTTGTCAAAATTTGCGCTGTTTACGTTTAGCGCTCCCCCCACCGAAAATGGCGCAGAGCCGAAAATTTGACCGTTGAGCTGTTTGATGTATGAAATAAGCCCGTAGGAATTGAAGCTGAAAACCCCCGTGTGTCCCGAGAAAATATCCTGCGTTATAGGGTCTCCCGTCACCGCCAAAATATTGTTTATATTCTCAAAACTCGCCCCCATAAGGCTGCCTTTTAGGGAGATTTGATTTTTGTCACGACAGGAAATATGGGGCATTGTCTCTATCCCCACCTCCCTTTTTATCTTCGCCGCCGTCATAATACTGTCCGCCCTCGCCCGTGCCAGGGGAGAGTCTGCCACCGTGATGATATCCACCCCAGCCTCTTTTAATTTGTACGCCGCCGACACGCTAAAGGACATATCCACGTCCATTGGAGGGTCTAATTCCACAGCTATGAGCTTTTTATTTTTGCATATAAATGGGAGGGTGCAACCCTCATTTTTGATTTTTGGGGCAGAAAGCTCCTCCACCTTGTCCGCCTTTTTTATCACGCCGACCTTGAGGTTTTCAATAGCCAGCCGAATATGCTCCGGTGTTGTGCCACAGCAACCCCCGATGATGTCCGCTCCACCAGCCACAATTTCCTGCATTTTTTGCGCAAAATACTCCGAATTATCTGTAAAAGTCATTCTGCCGTCCACGCTTGAGGGGTAGGAGCTGTTTGGCATAACCAAAAGTGGCTTTGAATGGGCTGTGATATTCTGCACCAAATTGCGCATATGGCTGGGCGAACACTGGCAATTCAGCCCGATTATATCCACCTGCTCACAGTCTTCCGCCTGCTTTAAAAGGGTTTTATAGTATAGTCCTTTTTTGGAATAACCGTCCTGTGACACGGCAAAAGATACCGCCACCGTGCTGTTTGGCAGAAGCTTTTTTACCGTTTTTATAGCTGAAATCAGGGGTGAAAATTCTGCCATTGTCTCAAAAAGGAAATTTTCTCCGCCGAAATTAATAAACTTCTCTGCGATTTCTTTGTAGTCCTCGGGGGCGGTTTCTTCCCCGTCATTTATATAGCCGATGTCGCAAAAAATTTGGGTGTCCGTGCCCTCCACTGAGGCTTTTGCGTTTTTCATCGCCGCTTTTATAATGAAATTTTGCTGTGACTTGTCGGGAAAAAGCAGTCTGTTCACCGAAAAAGTGTTGGTTTTTATCGCCTGCGCCCCGGCTGCAATATAGCTTTTGTGTATGTCGCAAACCACCTGTGGAGAGTTGATATTCGCCAGCTCACAGGGCATAAAATCCTTGGTTAAATCAAAATAATATGTGCCGAATGCCCCGTCGAAAAATGAAAATTTCTTCATTTTTGACCTCCGTAATCTTTTATTTTAGCCCCGAGACAGCCCCAAATGCCAAGGCTGCCCCACTATTTTACTCTATGGGAATATTCTATCATTTTAAGGGGAAATTGTACAGGTGTATTCTATTTTTACAAAGGAAATGGTGGGTTTTAATAGATATTTTATTATATAAAACACTTAGGGTGGGGGTTCTTTCAAAGAAATAGGGTATTTTAATAGATATTTGCTATATAAAACACTTAGGGTGGGTTTTCTTCCCTCTTTAAAATATTTTTTAAAAAGCTCTTGACAAATCTTATCTACAAGTGTAGACTGTAAATAAGATAATTATCTACAAATGTAGTCAGGAGAATATTATGCAAAAAATATCACAGAGCGAACAAGAAATAATGGTGTACATCTGGGACAACGACAGCCCTGTTGTGCTGAAAAATATCGTTGACCACTTTGCACTCTCCCACTCTTGGAGCAAAAGCACCACCCACACCCTCCTGTCCCGGTTAGTGGGCAAGGGGTACCTGTCCCTGACAAAGGACAAGACTAATTTTTACACCCCAATCATCGACAGGGGAGAATATTCTGCCCTTCAGAGCACCTCCGCCTTGGAGGGGCTGTATCAGGGGAGTGTCAAAAACTTTTTGGCGGCGTTCTACGGGGGAAATCCTCTGCCCAAAAAGGACATTGAGGAATTAAAGGAATTTATTAAGCAGTATGACGAGGTAGGAAAAGATGAGTGAATATCTCTTATCCCTTGTGAAAATTTCTTTTATCGCCTCCCCTTTTATAATTTTGCTCTGCCTTTCTTCGGGTATGAGGGAAAAAATTTCTGTGGGAGTGCGCCTAAAACTTATGGTATTCCTCTGCGTTTTGCTGATTGTGGCGCCAAATTCCAGCGCCTTGACCCCCTTTATCACCATTAATGTGCCACAAAAAACTCTCTCACAGGTGTATATTCCCCAGCTCACCGACCAAGATGTGGCGGAAATCACAGCCAAAAAAGACGTGAGCGAGGGCGTGCTCCTGCCACAGGCGCCCACCTCAGGGGAAGTGACCAACGTGATAAAAAAGCCTCTCCCACGGGCAAAAATTTTCTATGTTCCACTTTTGGACATACTGTTTTATATATGGGTATTGGGATTTTTGCTCTTCTGCGGTTTTAACTTGGCGAGCTATATTCGATTTAAAAAAACTATTGAAAAAGGCAAACTGAAAAGTGTCCAGCCTAAAATTTCCGATGCCTTTATCGCAGTTTGCGAAGAGAAAAACATAGGGCAAAAAGTGGGCTTGATACAGTCAAAATCAATCAATTCGCCCTTTCTTATGGGGGTGTTACAGCCCTGCATAGTTATGCCCGTGAGAGATTTTGAGCCTTTGCAATTGGAGATAATTTTTCGTCACGAGTTAGGGCATTATCAAAACGGAGATTTATGGATAAAGCTGCTGGCGCTCCTATCAAACGCCCTGCATTTTTTCAATCCCCTTGCCTACCTTATGAGGAAAATCATAGGCGAGGATATGGAAATTCTCTGTGATGAAAAAACCGTGGAAAACGCTTCTCTGTCCTACAAAAAATATTACAGCTTAACAATTTTACAGCTTTGCAGTTCGCAAAATTTCGTTCTGCACAGTTTTATCACTGAAGTTTCAGGAGGAAAATCTCAATTGAAAAACAGATTTAAAGCCATTCTGTCCCCACAAAGTGCAAAAAAAGGCGTGGCACTGGCGCTCTGCCTCGCCCTGCTCACCACATCTCTCACCGCCTGCTACAATGTAAAACCCTTGGATAATTCCCAGCCGGACACTGAAGTAAGGGTAGTTACAGATGATATAAAACAGGGCATTTGGCAGACGGTTTATCCCGTGGCTGAAATTATGCGCAGCTCTGATATCACCGATTTCCAGCAGATAAAGGATAGCAAAGACCTGTTGAGCTTTGCTTACACCTACACTATGTATTACATTAAAGTATGTGGTTTGTACGCCGAATTTATGGGCGAAGATGGCACCTTAATGGTTCCTTTGACCTATGTAAATGAGGTTATCAAAAACACTTTTGGCACTGATGTGACCTTTACCAAGGAGGAGTGTTTAGATACTTTAGGCAAAGAGATTCTCCGGGTGGAGGATCAAGTTTACCTCTGTGCAAAATCTGCTGAGGTACAGGTGGAAAAGCAGCTTTTTAGCGATAAAGAAAGCTCCCAGCCTTTCTCTGCTCAAGAGTTTACAGACTTGGGAAATGGAAAATACAGCTGTACTATTCTTGATGTGTCTGCCTCGTCAGACGGATTAATGTATACTTTTACCCTGAGTTCAAGAGCGGACGGAGGATATTTAGTGGAGAGCGGCAGCCGTGAAGCCCATAAAGGCGATAACAGCAAGGGCTATGATATAAAAAATAAATTTATCTCCCCCTTGAGCGCAGACAAGGCGTTTCGCATAACCCGTGGGTTTACACAGGAGCACCCAGCCATAAATTTAGCCGCCCCCGCTGGAGCAGAAATTTATGCCACATTGGAGGGTACCGTCTCAAAGGTGGTGAGCGATGATGAGGGGCTTGGAAATTATTTGGTGATAGACCACGCCGACGGGCTGTCCACCACCTACGGTCATTGCAGCGAAATTTTAGTGAAAGAGGGGGACAAAGTCATCACCGGTCAGCTCATCGGAAAGGTGGGAAAGACAGGCGACGCCACAGGCAATAACCTGTATTTTGCCATAAGCTATAATGGCGAGCCCATTGATTTTACTAAGGACCAGCAAGGGATATTTGATAGCTCAAGCACAAATTAAAAGCAAAGTGTCCTTAGTCAATTAATTAAATTTTGCAAGGTATTTGATAGCTCAAGCACAAATTAAAAACCTAAAGTCCTGCACCTAAATACCCGAAAATCAAATAATATAAGAGGGCTTTGGCAAAAATGCCAAAGCCCTCTTTGTTTGGGATAAACCACCCACAGCAAAAACTACCCCATATACTTTAAAACTGCCACCTGCGCCTTGGTGTCCCGGGTTATTTCTATGGTGTCGGTGTGGTAATAAGTCACATTTTCACACAAATCGGTGAAGCTTTTTAGGGTGTTGATAACATCAAAACCATAGTCCTCCGTGCGGTAGTGCATAGGGATAATCACCTTTGCTCCCACCTGTTTTGCCACTTGGAGTGCGGTTTTTCCGTCCATGGTGTAAAATCCCCCCACAGGCAGAAGAGCCACGTCCACCTGCCCGATTTTTTCCACCTGCTCCTGGGTCAAAATATGTCCCAAGTCCCCAAAATGCGCCACACTTAGCCCCTCATAGGAGAAAACCTGTATGGTATTTTCCCCTCTTTTTGCCCCTTCTTCATCATCGTGGAAGCTTTCCACCCGGGTTATCAGGGGAGGAGGGGCGAACATTCTTATCTGCTTCACCACGTTCATTGCACAGTGGTCGTGATGTTTGTGACTGCAAAAAACGTCAATTGCGCTGACATTTAAATTTGACAGCCCCGGGACGCTCCCGTTTTCATAGGGGTCAACCACCGCCGTGTACTCCCCGAAAGTGAGCTTAAAACAGGAATGTCCCAGCCATTGGATAACTATTTTTTTCATCTTAATCTCCTTTAAAATATTTTTAATATAGTTATATTAACCATTTATCTTATTAATATATGCGATAATTTAAAAATACATTGCTTTATTAGTTTTGCATCATATGGGGTGAGTTTTGCTCTTTATTTATTAAAAAGTATATCACAAAAGCTGTGTATTTGTCTTGCTTTTTATGAGTTTTAAGGGTAAAATACTATACATATGAAAATTTTGAGGTGAATTATGAAAAAAGGTGTTCTTGCGGTGGTGGGTGCCAGCGTGCTTTATGGCATTATGCCCGTGTTTACAAAAAAAATTATGCTTGAGGGAATGAACAGCGCCTCCACGGTGTTTTTCCGTGTGCTTTTGGCGTCGCTTTTCTCCCTTATTTACATAAAAATCAAAGGGATTTCTTTGAAAGTTACAAAGCAGCAGCTCCTGCAACTGGCGATTTTCGGCGGTTTTGCTTTCGGCAGCACGGCGGCACTTTTGACGGCGTCCTACTCCTATATTCCCATAGGGCTGGCGACTATGCTCCACTTTACCTATCCGCTTTTTGTCACCATTGTGATGACCGTGGTCTTTAAAGAGAGGCTGAGCCCGGCAAAAGTTTTGTCCTGCCTTATGGCGATTGGCGGTCTTGGGCTTATGGCGGATTTTTCAAGGCTGTCCCTTGTGGGGATTGTCCTCGCCGTGGTGTCCGGTATGACCTACGCAATCTATGTCATCTCCAACAAAAAGGGCAGTTTTGCCTCTCTTGAGGGGATTGTGGTGATTTTTTATGTGAACGGATTTGCCGCTTTGGTCTTTGGCACAAAGGCGGTGGCGACCAAAGAATTTATGCTCCCCACCAGCGGTTTTTGCGTGTTTTTGCTGATTATTGTAGCGATTTTTTGCACTATCATCGCACTGCTTTTGCTCACCAGCGGAGTGCGCACCTTGGGCGCTTCCAACGCCGCAGTTTTGAATATGTTAGAGCCCATAACCAGCGTTTTTGCAGGGCTGATTTTCTACCACGAGGTCATCGGTTTTGCCGGATTTATGGGCTGTGTTTTGGTGATTATGTCCAGTATTGTGGTGGCGACAGAGAGCGGAAAACAGAGGGTAAAGGTAAAAGAGTAAGGGTGAGGTGAAATTATTCACCCCTAACTTTTATTACCTTTTTCTCTATTGTAAATTGCTGTACAGCATTTACTATTTATTATGTTTTCCCGATTTTACCCAATATACTCTCCCGACTTGTATCCCATATACTCTCCCGACTTTTATTTACCCATATACCACAACAGGCTGATTGAATATAATTCAACCAGCCTGTTTTATTTTTAAACTGTGACAGCCTTTGCCGCCGCTGCTTTTTCGGGGTACATCTTGCCAAATTCTTCGCCGATGTTAAGGAGGTGGTCGCCCATTCTCTCAAAGTCGGTGAGCATTTCTGAATAGATTACGCTCGCCTCTGCGGTGCAGACGGTGGTTTTCATTCTGTCCATCTGTGCAAAGCGGTATTCATCGGTCATATCGTCGATTTTTTGCTCTGCGGCGACGACTTCTTCAAGCATAAGCCCAGCCGAATTGTCCTGAGACACATCTATCAAATTGAGAGATTGCACCGTCACAGCCTTCATCAGCTTAACTTCGTCCAAAGCTCTCTCAGAGAGGGTCAACCCACGGTTGGTAAAGAATTTCGCATAACCGGCAAAGTTCATTGCGTGGTCGCCTATGCGCTCGATATTGCCCACTATCCTAAAATATCCGCTGATGACTTCTGCATCGTGAGCCGGCAGTGGGTGGACGATTACCGAGGATATGTACTGGGAAATCGTGGCGTTTAACTCGTCCAACCTGTCCTCATTTTCACGGATTTTTTTATCGTAATCCATAGTGTTTTTGATGACGGCGTCAAAGCTCATATCCACATTTTCTTTGGCGATATTGTACATATACTGCACCTCGTCGCAGATACTGGAGATGACGATTGCGCTGGTGCCCATATTGTGACCTGCGGACATCTTTGCACGCTCCAAAAGGCTGGGGCGCTTGTCCTTTTCGGATTTGTCCTTTATTAAAATTGTGGACACTTTCACTAACTGCTTTGAGAAAGGCAGCAGCAAAACAGTGGTGACAATCTTGAATATAACGTGTGCGTTGGCGATTTGAACCGCCGGTGAATTGGGGAACATACCTTGAATCCAAGGTACAAAGGGGAGCAATTGGCAGATTACCACAAAGACCGCCGTGCCTATTACGTTGAACAAAAAGTGAATCATACTCACTCGTTTTGCGTTGGCATTTGTGCCGATAGAGGCGATTGCCGCTGTGATACAAGTACCTATTGTAAAGCCGAACATAACGTAAATGCCTGTGTCCAGCCCGATGAGCCCACTCACCGCCAGCGCCTGCAAGATACCCACAGAGGCGGAGGAGGACTGTATAAGCGCCGTGAATATAGTACCCACCAAAATGCCTATAAGAGGATTTTCAAAGGTGGTGATAAGCTTGATAAACGCCTGTGAGTCCCTGAGGCTGACCATAGATGCGCCCATCATATTCATACCGATAAAGAGCACTCCCAAGCCTGCTATTATCTCGCCTATATGATTTTTTTTCTCATCTTTGGAGAACATAATCATACATACGCCTATAAATGCAAATGCCGGTGCCACATCTCCGATACCAACTGCCAAAAGGACACCGTTCATGGTGGCGCCGATATTTGCCCCCATTATTATGCCCACAGTTTGAGAAAGCTGCATTATCCCCGAATTTACAAAGCCCACAAGCATAACCGTTGTGGCTGAAGAGGACTGAATGATTGCGGTGATGACCGTGCCCATAAACACGCCCATAAGGGTGTTGTTGGTGAGTTTTTTCAGGACCGATTTCATCTTGTTGCCGGCTGCCGCCTCAAGTCCGCTGCTCATCATATGCATACCGTAAAGGAAAAGTGCCAGACCTCCGAAAAGTTCTAATGCCTCTTTAATACCCATGTAAATCTCTCCTTATCTGAATAGTTTTATTTTTCCTGCATCGTTAAGTTGTTTTAAAATGGCGATTGAGACAGGCAGTAAGAAAAGCCCTAACATACCAAAAAGCTTTGTGCCGATAAACATAGCTAAGAGCGTCACCACAGGGTGCAGCCCCACCTGTTTGCCGATAATTTTAGGCTCAATGGTATTTCGTATGACGGTTATAATCAAGTAGAGCATAATCACGCCTATACCGAACGCCGTGTCCCCCACAAAAAGTGAAACTATCGCCCAAGGAATTAGCACTCCGCCCGTTCCTAAAATCGGCAGAATGTCAAATATTGCAATGAGAAGGGCAATCAGCCACGCTTTTTTCACTCCCAAGAGGAAAAGCCCCACAAAGAGCTCTGAAAAGGTTATGGCGACGATGAGTGAATAGCTCTTTGCGTACTTGATAAGTGCGCTTTTGGTGTATTCCTCCACCTCGTATAAAAGTTGTCTCTGTGCCAAATTTAATTGTCTTGCGATAAAGTAGGTGATGTCGTAATAGTCAACAGCTATGAAAAATGAGGCGATTATGGTAATCATAGTCTTCACTAACATACCAGGAGCTTTTGCAATAACTCCCGACAGCTTTGTGAGCACCCCAATTGACAGCTTGGAAACCGAGGCGCCGATATTCTCCGAAAATTGGAAGATAAAATCGTCTATCACGGCTTCAAGACCCGGGTCAATATTCAAAATAGCCTTTTGCAGTCTCTCCAAAAAAATTATCAGCTCGGGCTCAACTTCCACCGCATAAAATTGAGGCAGAATGTAAAATATATTCTTAACTAACATAAAAATCTGGAACCCGGCAAGTGACAATAGGAGCACCGTCACGAGGTAAAATGATGCCACGCAGATGATTGCCGTGAAACTCCGCCGGAGCTTTGTGATGATGTGCAGACGGTTAATCACGGGTTTTAAGGCAAACGCCACTAAAAATGCTATGACGAAAGGCGAAAGCCACGCCAGACCGTACTTTATGGCAAGGCCTGTCAGTGCAAGGAGTATTCCGAAGTAAACAAAATTGATTATAAATTCTTTTCGCTTTTCAATGGGCATAAATTTCACCATACCTATCTGTTATATATTGTAATATATTTTACATTACATAACAAGTGTAAAAATTAGTTAAATGATTGTAAAATTCTTGTAAAACTTTTGTGGGATTACACATCGGCTCCACCCTCACCTCTGTATTATTTTACCATAAATATATGCTTTGGACAATTAGTTTATTGATATATTCACTTTTCACAAATAATTTACTGTAAATGGTTTATTTTTGTCATTTGTTATGATAGAATAGGCTTGAAAACAAAACAAATAAACAACGGAGGTTTATTATGAATATCAGTTTGCTTGACGTCATCGGCCCCGTTATGATAGGGCCATCGTCCTCCCACACGGCGGGCGCCGCAAAACTTGCAAAAACAGCCCGATTGATAGCTGCGAAACCTTTTAAGAAGGTCAGCTTCGGTCTGGGCGGTTCTTTTGCCAGCACCTATCGGGGACATTTCACCGACTACGCCTTGGTGGCAGGCGCTTTAGGGCTTTCAGAGGACGACGAAAGGTTGTCAGACAGCTTTAATATCGCCAAGGAACAGGGGATAGAATTTGATTTTTACCCGGCGGATATCCCCAGCATCTACGAGAACACCGTGAGGATTACCTTTACCTTCACCGACGGAGGGGAATTTTTCGTGGAGGGTGCCTCCCTTGGAGGAGGGCGAATATTGGTCACGGACATAAACGGCCTCCAGTGCGAAATCAATGCCACCTGTCCCACCGTGATAGTTCAACAGCAGGACGTAAAAGGGGTGGTCAGCGATGTGAGCACCATTTTGGCATACAATGACATCAATATCGGCGTTATGAAGGTCAGCCGCACCTCCCGTGGTGACTTAGCCTACTGCGTAATCGAGTGCGACGAGGTCATCCCGGACAAGGTGATAACCGATTTAAAACGTGTGAATAATGTATTGTCAGTTGTAGTCGTAAATATACAGGGGGATTAATTATGTATAAAAATGCAGAAGAATTAATGAATTTATGCCAAAAAGATAATAAGAGAATTTGGCAGGTTGCCTTGGATACCGAGATGAAGCTCACAGGTATGTCCAAAGAAAAACTTATGGAGCATTTTGAAAGCCGATTGGATATAATGATAAATTCCGCCACAAAGGCGTTAGAGCACAAGATGTCCACCAAAGGCGGACTGATTGACGGGGTGGCAAGCACCCAGTTTGCCTACTCAAAGAGCAACACCTTAAGCGGAAATTATATCAACTATGTTATGGCTTTAGCCTACTCCTCCAGCGAGGTAAACGCCTCAATGGGCAAGATTTGCGCCAGCCCCACGGCAGGCAGCTGCGGCATATTGCCGGCTGTGCTTTTAGGGGTTATGGAGCATAAAAAAATCAGCCGAGAAAAAACCTTGGAGGGCTTGATAACCGCCAGCGCCGTAGGTGCCATCTACACCAAAAACGCCACTGTTGCAGGGGCGGACGGTGGCTGTCAGGCGGAGTGCGGAGTGGCGGCAAGCATGGCGGCTGCGGCGGCTGCTTTTATGATGGGAGCCAGTGATGAACAGTGCCTTGACGCCGCCGGTTTTGCTATGATAAACGTGATGGGCTTGGTGTGCGACCCTGTTGCCGGACTTGTGGCTTTGCCCTGTGCTCAAAGAAATGCCTCGGGAGCTGTGAACGCACTTATCTCCGCCGATATGGCTTTGGCAGGGCAAAAATCTCACATACCTTTTGACCAGGTGGTGGACGCAATGTTCAAGGTGGGAAAAATGTTGCCCCCACAACTGCGTGAAACCGCCAAGGGCGGCATAGCCAGCACCCCGGCAGGCAAGGCAATTTATAAGGAAATTTTTGGATAAAAATACAGGCGGATATTGCGAAATAATCTTCGCTAAAACGCAAATCGCCAATTCTAAAAGTTGATTGCTATCCCTTAGTGAAGTATAAAACAGCCCATCTATCACGCTTTCGTCGGCGAAAAAATCGCAAAAAAAAATACAGGCGGTTTTCTCAAAATCAATGAGATTACCGTCTGTTTTTTTGTTAATTTATATTATATACGTTTTAGATGTGATGACTATCCGTCCATCTACACCCAAGTCGCCTAAGAGTTAACCCTACTCCACTTCAACGTGTTTGCCGCTAATCATAGCTCCGTTTACGCTTTGTAAAACTTTATCTTTATGCTTCAATGGAATTTCCACCGTTGAATAACTGCCGTTTATAATAATGCTTCCGATGTCTGAGCCCCTCAAACCGCTCTCGCCGGCAACCGCTCCCAAAATATTTCCGGGAGTTGCGCCCTGTGTGCGACCGACAGACACTCTCATCTTGTACATCTCTTCGTTGTTCACACGCTCTTTCCTTGGGAAACGTGGCTTATCCTCAGATAAAATTCCGCTTGCATCGCCCAAAGGTTTGTCAAAGCGAGGGCGGTCATCATTTCTTCTGAAATCTTTTTTTGCTCCGTCTCTTTTAACGAAATCGTCACGACGGCTTCTTGGTGCTCTGTCATCTCTGTTAAAGCTGCCAAATCCCTCTTCACGGCGACGGCGTGGTCTATCCTGCTCATCATCTGACTTTGTAACCGGAACAAGCTGAATATTTGTGTCAATTCTCGGTGCTTTCAGCGGCTGAATATCGGTCTTTGTCATTCTGACAATGTCCTTTATCATAATGAGCTGACGGCGACCCTGTGCCAAAGTAAAGCTCAAGCCCTCTTTGCCTGCACGGCCTGTACGTCCGATACGGTGAACATAATATTCCTGCTGGAGAGGTATGTCAAAGTTGAAAACCGCCTCCACATCGTCCACGTCAATACCTCTGGCGGCGACGTCTGTGGCAATGAGCATATTTACGGTGCCCTTGCGGAAATCGTACATCACGTTGTCACGCTCTCTTTGGCGCATATCACCGTGGAGGCCACGGGCTGCGATGCCGTTTTCACGCATAGCTGCGGTCAATTCGTCCACCATTTTTTTGGTGTTGCAGAAAACGATGGAGAGTTTCACATCGTAGTCTCTTACAAGGGCAAAAAGCACATCGGCTTTGTGACCCTTAGGGCAGTCAATATAGTACTGTTTGATAGTTTCCACCGTCATCTGTTTGGCGGCGACAGAAATCATAACAGGGTCTTTTTGGAAATTGTCAACGATGTCCATAATTGCTTTTGGCATTGTTGCGGAGAACAAAACAGTCTGTCTCTCCTGTGGAACTTCTTTCAAGATAGTCTCGATATCCTCACGGAAGCCCATATTAAGCATCTCGTCCGCCTCGTCCAAAACCACCATTTTAAGTGAGTTGAGTTTGAGGGTTTTTCTGCGGATATGGTCCATAACTCTGCCCGGAGTACCCACCACAATCTGAGCTCCTGTGCGCAAAAGGGGAATTTGTCTGCCGATTGGCTGACCGCCGTAAACCGCCAAAGTTTTCACACTGTGGGTATATTTTGTGAGTTTTCTAAACTCATTTGTAGCTTGAATAGCCAGCTCACGAGTTGGACATAAGACCAACACCTGAGTTAATTTTTTGCTTATAGTATCATCGATAAGCTCGATTGCCGGAACGCCGAAAGCGACTGTTTTGCCGCTGCCTGTCTGGCTTTTGCCGATTACATCTTTGCCTTGCAAGATTAACGGAATAGCTTTTTCCTGTATTTCCGTTGGCTTCTCAAAGCCCATATCCTCTAAAGCGTGCTTGACAGCACTTTGAATTTCAAAATTGAATTCTGACATTTAATCCTCACTTTTTGCATCTAAAAAAAAGATGCCCCCCGCCACAACATAATAATCAAAACCACCCGTAGCGTAAAAGTATGGATTGAACGGTTATGCAATACATAACTGATTTATTATACTATACAACTTGAACAATGTAAAGGATTATTTTTTGATAAATGTGACAAAAAATATGGAGATTTGTTGTGATTATAGTATGGATTTTTGTCTGAAAGGGAGATTTTGGTTTAAATTTAAGATATGTTGAAGAGATTTTTCACTTTTAACGAAACCGAGGAGATTTTGAAGAAATTTAAGATATGTTGAAGAGATTTTTCACTTTTAACTAAACCAAGGAGATTTTTAAATAGAAACTGATAATTTCTTCTCCCCACAACATCGCCGTGTAAATCCCCACCGCCAAAAAAGGACCGAAAGGCATATGCCGCTCCGCCTTGCTTTTTTTTGTAGCCATAAGATAAATACCGTAGCCACCCCCAAAAACAAGCCCGATAAACATTGCCAAAATGATGTTTTTCCACCCTAACATAAATCCGCAAATCGCCATAAGCTTGATATCTCCCCCACCGAAAGCCTCCGCCACCAAGAAGTTAATCAGGATTAGCGGTGCGCTCACGGCGAAAAAGCCGATGATTTTTGTTTTTAAATCCACCGGGAAAACCCATAGGCTCAAGAGAGAAAAAAGTGCCAAGATAAGCTGCACGCTGTGGGGTATCTCCATAGTTTTCCAGTCTACAAGGCTGACACAAAACAGGCATAGCGCCGTGAGGGCGGACAAAATCGAGGTGAGGGTAAAGCCGTACCGCAAAAAGCAAATGACACAAAGTGCGCCCCCCACCACCTCACTTATGAGATATATAGGGGAAATTTTCTTCTTGCAACGACGGCATTTTCCCCCTAAAAATATGTAGGAAAACACCGGAATTAAATCAATCACCTCTAAAGTTGCCCCACAATTTTCGCAAAAGGAGCGACCTTTGGTGATTTTCAGCCCGTTGGCATAGCGGTATGCGTAGGCGTTTATAAAGCTGGAAAGGCAGGCGCCGTAATAAAACACCAGGAAATACAAAAACAAAAATGAAAAATTCATATACATATCCTTTTATTTGATACAACTATTATATATGGTAAGAAAAATAAATGCAATTGTGTTTATACAAAATTTAACATATCCTGCAAAATAAATGCGACCTCTGTTTCTCTATTCAGCATATCCCTATAAAAAATGCAATTGTGTTTATGCAAAAAATCAGGCGGAGACAACGTCCACCGCCTGTTTCTATTTTTTTCGTCCCGTAAATCACGAGTTTTTCTGCGTTTTTATCCTAACCTGTTACCTAACTTTCTCGTCTTAACAAATCACAGATTGACCTGCATCTCTATCCTCGCCTTTACTAACTTTTTCCGTCCTAACAAATCACGGATTGACCTGCATCTCTATCCTCGCTTTACTAACTTTCACTGTCCATAAATCATTGATTTTCGTACATCTCTATCCTCGCCTTGCCGTTGGCTTTGGCGGTGTAAAGTGCCTTGTCCGCCTTGACATAGAGCTCTTGAAAATCTGTTCCGTCCTTGGGGGACATTGCAATTCCCACGCTCAAAGAGGCACAGCGCCCGTCTTTTTGGCTGACACAGATACCTTGGATATCCTTTTCAATCGCCTCCACCTTTGCCATTGCCACCCCTACATTTTTTACATCTTTGATGAAAACGATGAACTCGTCTCCCCCAAGGCGGGCGACAATATCGCTCTGGCGCAGGTCTGCCACAAAGGTTTTTGCCACCAATTTCAGCACCTCGTCCCCCACTTGATGACCATAGCTGTCATTGATATTCTTGAAATTATCAATGTCGAAAATGGCAAATGCGTGAACTTCCGCCGCATTTTTTCTATCCTCTAACACCGCAGTTATCCGCTCCTGTGCAGTTTGGCGGTTGTAAACCCCTGTCAAATCGTCGATTTCCAGACGGGTTTTAAGCTGTAATTGGTTCAATTTCATATCGTTGATATTTTTTACATAGGCTATGCCCTTGATTTCCTTTGTGCTGTCGTAGAGGAAATGGAGGGAATTTTCTACCCATATCCAATTTTCAAAGCGGTCTTGTATGCGATATTCCACCGAGATGAACTGAAAGCCCCTCTCGTAAGCCGACTGCACATTTCCAATGGCGAAGAATTTTGCCACCTTGTCTGTGTCCTCGGGGTGGAGATAGTCGATATTTTTCATCTGTCCGTATGCCATACGGAAAAGGTAATGGTCTAAATCATAAAAGCTCAAGTCCCGTTCATCTTCTTGACGGAGATTTGTGATAATGCCCTTGGACACGTTGAACTCATAGGCGAAAATGGTGTTGTTCAAAATCGCCTCACGGTACTTGGTCTCGGTGTCAAGTTTTTCCATAACCAATTTTTCCGCCGTGATATCCTTTGAAAATCCTACGGCGGCAACAGGGTTTTTGTTGCTGTCATAAACGGTGGTGAGGGTTATCCTGTTCCAGCGATACTCGCCGCTTTCCACCTTCATATACACGTCCGCCTCGGCGACGGGCTTACCGCTCCTCACCGCCTCGTACATATCCACATAGCTCTTTACATAGTCCGGGTGGAGAGAAAAATATTTTTCGTAATCTTGGGGTAAATTCTCCAAATGGGTGCCGTAAGGCGCCTTTACATACTCGGGGCGACGGGCATAATTAGCCTCTTTTGTGCGGATATCATAGTTGAAAATGGCGTCATTTGTACCCTCTATGGCGATTTCAAACATTCGATGACTGATTTTTAATTCATCATACGCCTGCTCCACCTGCTCCTTTGAGCGTATCATTCTCCAGCCCACATACGCCAAAAATACCATAAACATTGCAATATATTTTAAGCTCAACCGCTTGGCGGCGTCCACAATTGCCTGGGCATAATTTGCCATATAGGCTTTGGTGACGCCCGTTGCGATGTACCAATCGTTCACCCCCACAGGTGAAAAAGTCACAAAGGTGTCCACTCCGTCAGCTTTCACCGACAGATAATCTCTACCACCATTTTTTACCGTGTATAAAACCTGTTCTTTGCTGCCCCCATCAGGAAATTCCACATTGTGAAGCATATCGTAAATGTTATCATATCCCAAATCGTGGGAAGAGACCATAATATGCCCACTTTGCTGAAAAATCAAGCTGTTTCCGTAGCCCTCAAAGCTTTGAGCGTTGATTTGTTTTTCTAACTCAGTAGCTTTCAAGAGCCCAAAAACCAGCCCTATAACATTTTCTTTGTTATAAACAGGGGCGTACATCACAAAAACTTCCCCTAACTCTTTAGAGTGCAAAATGTGGTCTCCCACACCAAAACTGCCCTTATTCTCGCCGGAGAAATAGTTGTAATCCACTATCTCATCACAAATTTTTCCACTGGAAATAAAGGTGCCGTCGCTGCTTATCACGTCCAAATAGGAGAACAGGGTGTCGTTGTCCATACTTTTTAAAAGTCTGGGCAAGTCCTCCGCCTCCAAGTCATGTATGGACAGTGAATAAGCCACACCTTGTATGTAATCTATGGAGTCCTCCATCTTAATGCGAAAGGTCTTTCCTATCTGGTCGGACATCTCCTCCACACGGGTTTGGGTTCGCCTCTCGGTCACCCCTATGACGGTTTTGGAGAAGTCCCACATAAAAACCACAGAGAAAATCACGAACAAGCATACGGCAATTGCGGTACTTACGCTCTCTTTGGCTTTTTTCATCGGTCTCCCCTCAATCTTGTCACTAATATTATATTAGTATTCGCTATCATTATAGATAATAAAATTGTCAAAGTCAATAATATTTTTATTGTATTTGCACATTTTTGTCTGAAAAATCGCCATAAAGTAAAATTAGCCCCACAAATGACTGAATTAATCGGTAAATATTTTTAAAGGTAAAAAGCCGTCACTAAAAAGAGGGACAAACTTCCGCTTGCCCCTTTGGTCTTTTTTGTAATTGAAATTACAGCTTTGAAACTATGGATTTTAGATATTTTCTGAATTTAAAGGCGGTTCTCTCGGCGATTTCGTCCACTTCTTCCACTGTTATGGGCTGGTCTAAAACTCCGGCTGCCATATTGGTCATAAGGGAGAGCGCCAGCAAAGGCATACCGCAGTGGGCTGCGCTCAAAGCCTCGGTGACGGTGGACATACCCACCGCATCTCCGCCCAAGGTGCGGATTGCTCTGATTTCTGCCGGTGTCTCAAACTGTGGGCCTGTCCAGTAGTAATAAGTGCCCTCGTGGACTGTCAAATCGGCGTCTTTGCCACAATCTAAGGCGATTTTTCTCAAAGACGGGGTGTACATTTTGGTCACGTCAAAAAAGCGTGGGCCGAACTCCTCGATGTTTTTGCCTCTCAAAGGGGAAGCTCCCATAAGCTTGATATGGTCTGCAATCACCATTATATCCCCGGGATTGTAGCTCTTGTTCACCGCACCTGCGGCGTTGGTGAGTATGGTCTGCTTTACACCCAAAAGTTTGAAAAGGCGGATAGGCGCTGTGAGCTGTTCAAAATCGTAGCCCTCATAGTAGTGAAAACGTCCCGACATACACACCACTTTTTTCCCGCAAAGCTCGCCTAAAATCAGCTTGCCTGCGTGGGATTTTACTGTGGAAGTCAAAAAATTGGGGATATCTTTATAGTCGATGACGATTGGATTTTCCACCTCGTCTGCCAAAGGTCCAAGGCAAGAGCCCAAAACGATTGCCACCTCAGGCACAAAGTCGATTTTGCTCTTGACATAATCTGCGCTTTTTTTGAAATAATCGTATGTGTATTCCATTTTTTTACCTCTCTTTTTGTTATAAATAAAAATTCTTGATTGATAAATCCACGGCGTGGAGGAGTGGGTGCAAAGCCCTATATATAATAAGTTACATTAATTATGTGATTTAGCTGTGTGATTTAGCTGTGCGATTTAGTTGTGCGATTTAATTATATAATTTTTCCCAACCACTAACTCGCTCTTTTCTACCGTCACGAACTTTTCCACCGTCACTAACTTTTCCCCTTACTCGCCCTTTTTTCTGCCCCGTCTTTTGATTGAGTTAAAGCACGCCAGTGAGAAGATTGTGGCGGCGTAAGGTATCGCCATTGTCAATTCGCTGCTGATTGCGGAGTTTTGGAGCATATTTGAAAGCGACTGGGCAAAGCCGAAGAAGGTGCAGGAAAAAATCGTCCCGATAGGGTGAGCTGCGCCTAAGTTTGCCGCCGCCATAGCGATAAATCCACGTCCGCTGGTGATGTTTTGAGCGAACATAGTCACACCGCCCATAACCAAAAGACAACCGCCGAGACCCGATAGCAGCCCCGAAAAAGCTATGGTGGCAATCTGGGTGCGCTGGGCTTTTATGCCTAAGCTCTGTGCCGCTTGAATGTTTATTCCCACGCTGCGAAGGCGAAATCCCCACACGGTTTTAAACAGAAATATATATGCCAAAATCGCCGTGACAAAGGCTGCTAAATCCAGCCAAGTGAGGGAGGCGAACATTGTGTAAAGTATGTGACTGCCCTTTAGAAAATCCACGTTTATCTTTGGCAGAGAGACTAATTTTGTGCTGACAAACGCCCCTTGAACTCCGAATACTATCTGCATAAAAAATGTGGTCAATCCAGCCATGAGCACGTTTACCGAAACGCCCACCACCAACATTGCGCCCTTGAATTTTACCATAAAAATTCCGGCGATGAACGCCACAAATCCCGATGCAGCCATAGCGCAAATTAGGGACAAAATAACGCTGTGGGTGTAGAAATTTGCCACTATTGCGGCAAAACAGCCGGTGAGCATCATTCCCTCAAG
>JAVVVT010000007.1:0-27135 GCA_036652515.1 Oscillospiraceae bacterium | reverse complement strand
ATACGATTACCCTTCAGTGGATAAGAACAAAGAAGTGCAATATATGCTCACTTCAATCACAGTGAACGGCACACCTGTAACAGGTATGGCAGCTTCAGGCAAAGTTTTAGGCGCAACAGAAATTGTATTCACATATGATGTGGATATGCTCTCTAAAGGCGAAAAGCCTGATGGACCGGATAAAACACCGGATAAATACCAGTTGGTTTTCACTTATGCTTCATCAGAGAGCAAAGTGGCTATCTCAGGTATAGTTAAAGAAGTACAGGATTTACCACAGATTGATAACACATTCGGCGCTGCACACCCTAAGGCAGCAGTGAAATTCAACTCAGCGGGATACGATTTAATCAGATGGAACTACACTTCAGTGGGTTCAGCAGAGTCTACCGTTAATACAATTGAAGATGTAAGACAACTCAATCTTTTGAAAGACACAGACTTTGTGGCAGTATTCCAAGCAGTAGCACCTGTGGCTCAGACTTACAACACAGTTTACTACCTCAACGGCACAGTTTACTCAAGTAGTTCACATTACCCGGGCGAAGCACTTTCAATCTTAGGCGCACCAGCAGTGGGCGCAGGATATCGTTTCAACGGTTGGAGCGGTTTTGAGTCTTCACAGCCGGCAAGAACACTTGAAATTTACGGCACAACAACCTATATTGGCACAGTTATTGAAGAACCTGATGTTCCTGAAGGACCACTTCCAAGTCCAAGCCCAAGCCCAAGCACAACTCCGGGCAAGGTTATAGTTGACGAAGAAGTTCCACAGGGTGGCGGACTGGGCAACCCGGCATGGGCATTGCTCAACCTTATCCTGGCAATGGCAACAACCTTAATCAGCATAATCTTACTGGCAACTTACTTTGGTAAGAAGAAGAGAGAAGAAGAGGAAGGTCAATCTCAGGAACAAGAAGACAATATGAAGAGAAAAGGCTTCTTTAGACTGATGAGCATCATTCCGGCAGTGGGTTCAATAATCGCTTTCATTCTCACAGAAAATATGTCAAACCCAATGGTATTCATTGACAAGTGGACAATAATGATGGTTTGCATAGCAGCTATCCAGGCTATCATCTGTGTTTTCTGCAAAAAAGAAGAAAAAGAAGACGATGAAAAACAGGCAAATGTATAATCTAAAAGTCAATTAAATATAGCAAGGAAAACGGCGGGCGTGAAAATGTCCGCCGTTTTCATATTAAGTATCACCCTCAAGCACCCATAAATAGGCTAATATACTTGACTTGAGGGGAAGGAAAGTATACAATAATAAGTAAGTATAAAATTTTTGGAGGACGAAATGTTAAACTCAGACAAAACAATGGAAAAAATTATTGCCCTTTGCAAAAACAGAGGCTTTGTATACGCCGGCAGTGAAATTTACGGCGGTCTCGCCAACACATGGGACTATGGTCCACTTGGCGTTGAATTTAAAAACAACGTAAAAAACGCTTGGAGAAAAAAGTTTATCCAAGAGAGCCCATACAACGTAGGGTTGGACGCAGCTATCTTGATGAACCCCCAAACCTGGGTGGCATCAGGTCATGTGGGCGGATTTTCTGACCCTCTTATGGACTGTAAAGAATGTAAAACCCGTCATCGTGCGGACAAGCTTATTGAGCAGGCGGGCTATGAGTGCGCAGGCTGGACAAATGAGCAGATGAAAGCTTTTATTGAAGAAAAAGGTATTGTTTGCCCTGAATGTGGCAGCAAGAATTTTACGGATATTCGTAAATTTAACCTTATGTTCAAGACCTTTCAAGGCGTGACGGAAGAGGCTAAAAACGAGATTTATCTTCGCCCTGAGACAGCACAGGGCATATTTGTGAACTTTTCAAATGTTCAAAGAACCACAAGAAGAAAACTTCCCTTTGGCGTAGCTCAAGTGGGTAAAAGTTTCAGAAATGAAATCACTCCCGGCAACTTTACTTTCCGCACCAGAGAATTTGAGCAGATGGAGTTAGAATTTTTCATTAAACCGGGCACAAATATGCAGTGGTTTACTTATTGGAGACAGTATTGCCACGACTTTTTGTTGAATTTAGGTATGCACGATGAAAATATAAGACTTCGTGACCATTCAAAAGAGGAGCTCTCCCACTATTCAACAGCCACAACGGATATTGAATACCTCTTCCCCTTTGGCTGGGGCGAACTCTGGGGCATAGCTGACCGTGGTAGCTTTGACTTGACACAGCACGCCAATTTCAGCGGCAAGCCTATGGATTATTTTGATTCTGAGACAAATGAAAAATATATTCCTCACGTCATTGAGCCGTCTTTGGGCGCTGACCGTGTGGCTTTGGCTCTCTTGGTGGAAGCTTATGACGAAGAGGTTGTGGGCGAGGGAGATTCTAGGGTTGTCCTTCACCTCCACCCGGCACTCTCACCATATAAGGCTTGCGTTTTGCCTTTGTCAAAGAAACTTTGCGATAAAGCGGACGAAGTTTATGCCATGCTTCAAAAGCAATTTATGGTGGACTATGACGAGGCTGGTTCAATAGGCAAGAGATATCGTCGTCAAGACGAAATCGGTACACCTGTTTGCGTCACCTATGATTTTGAGAGCGAGGCAGACGGCTGTGTCACAGTGCGTGACCGTGATACAATGGCTCAAGAGAGAATAAAAATCACTGAGTTGGTAGATTACATCAACGAAAAAATTAAGTTTTAATTAAGATTTTCTTGTTTTAATAGAAATAAAGGGCTTGTTGTCTGTTAGGAAACAGATGATGAGCCCTTTGGTTTTTATCTGTCCAGTGTCGCACGCTCATCAATCAAGCCCTTTGATTTTTATCTGCCTGATGTTGCACACTCATCAATCCAGCTCTTTGATTTGCATTATAGCCCTTTGAATTTAAAATATTTGTGTATTCAGTTGATTTTTTAACATTTTAACACTATACTGATAATAATAACACCTGTGTGTAAATTGAAAAGAAAGAGGGTTTGTGATATGGCACAGAAAGCATTTTTGGCTCGCAGTGACAAATATTATGAAAGCTTGGGGATAAAAAAGCAGACAGAAATTTGGGAAGATGGGCTGAGAACTGATGGCAAAGAGGGCAGCTATGAGTGGTGGTATTTTGATGCGGAGTATCAAGACGGCACAAAAGCGGCGCTGATTTTTTATGCCAAAAAGTTTTTTGACGTAAAAGGCCCACCCCACCCCTTGGCAAAATTAGACATCAGCAAGGACGGAAAAAGCATCGCCTCCTCCTCAGTATATGGCAAGGAAGGGACTGTTATATCCGCAGACAGAGAAAAATGTGATGTAAAAATCGAGAACTGCACAGCGCAGTATCAAGATGACGGCAGCTATATTGTACATTTTGAGAATGAGGATAAGACGGTGGTGTACGACGGAGTTTTAAAGCCACGTCTGCCTATGTGGAGACCGGGCACAGGTCATATTTATTTTGGCGATGAGCAGGAATATTTTTTTGCATGGTTTGTGGGTGTCCCAAGCGGAGATTTGAGCGCCACCCTCACCTTGGACGGCAAGACCCAAACCCTTGTGGGAAATGGATATCACGACCATAACTGGGGCAATATTATGATGACAAAGCTGATGAACCACTGGTATTGGTGCCGTGTGGCGGTGGAGGGGTATACCGCTATAACCTGTGATATAATAGCCGAGAAAAAGTATGGCTACACAAGGCTGCCAATATTTATGCTGGGCAAAGACGGTGTGATAGTGGAGGATGATGAGAGGCTGACAGAAATTGAGCGCTCTGACACAATTCATCTGCCCTCAATAGATAAATTTATGGACAATCACCTTAAATTCACTCAAAAGACCGAGAAAGCCACCTACACCGTGGAATATTTCCGTGAATATGATATCGACGCCGGCAGCAATTTAAAAACCATGGGTATGTCAAACTTTATGATGAAATTGGCGAAAATGCTGGGGATAAACCCAACTTACGCTCGCAGCATAGGCGAGGTGCGCCTTAAAATAGAGGAAGACGGCAAGACCACCAACCTTAAAGCCCAAGGTCTGTGGGAGCAGATGGGATTTGGCAAGGAGAAAACTGCCATAATAGGCGAAAAAGGGATTAGTGAGTAGAGCTTAAATCCGCCTATCCCATATGTTTAAAAATATAATCAAAGAGAAAGTCACCTTGATTTTTAGACAATTAAGGTGACTTTTTTAATATAATAAATATTTTGATAGCATAAAAAGCGTATTTATACTTTTTATATGCTTTTATAAAAGTATAAATTGCAAAAGATTGGAAAATGTGGTAATATATATTGAGCATTTATGGGAAGATATAAAACTACACGGACATTAAGCTTTGAATTTGAAATATATTTATTACATTAAATAATCACACAAATTTGACCAAGACTTGTTCTGAGAGGACAAGTCTTTTATTTCTTAAAGACACACAAGGAGAAAATATGACATTTGAACAACTTGGCATAGCGCCATACATTTTACAGGCATTAAACGAAGTGGGCTACGAGACCCCCACACCAATACAGGAAAAAGCGGTGCCAATAATCTTAAAAGGCAATGACCTTTTAGGCTGTGCTCAAACAGGCACAGGCAAAACCGCCGCATTTGCCATACCCACAATCCAGCTTTTGGTTGAAAAATCACCCAAGCCTGCTGCGGGGAAAATAAGAACCATAAAAGCCCTTATAGTAACCCCTACAAGGGAGCTGGCATTGCAGATATATGAGAACTTTGTAAACTACTCAAAGCACACAAAACTCAGCTGCTGCGTGGTTTTCGGGGGAGTTTCACAGCGCCCTCAAGAGGCAGACTTAAAAAAAGGTGTGGACATATTGATAGCTACACCCGGCAGATTGAATGACTTGATAAATCAGGGCATAATAAGCCTCTCTGCAATCCAGATGTTTATTTTGGACGAGGCAGACCGTATGCTTGATATGGGATTTATCCACGATATACGCAAGATTATAGCCAAAATTCCACAGGAGAGGCAGACCCTACTTTTCAGCGCCACAATGCCTAAGGCGATTGCCGATATGGCGCACAGCCTTCTCACCAACCCCCAGAGGGTTGATGTGGCACCGGTCTCCTCAACTGTTGACACCATAAGACAAAAGGTATATTTTGTGGATAAAGACAACAAAAAAGACCTTTTGCTGTCTATTTTGAAGGATAATACCATCGATAATACTTTGGTGTTCACCAGAACAAAATACGGCGCAGACAAAATCACAAGATTTTTGGAAAAATCGGGGATAAACGCACAGGCTATACATGGGGATAAATCTCAAGGCGCAAGACAATTGGCTTTGAGCAACTTTAAAGAGGGAAAAACCCGTGTGTTAGTCGCTACGGATATTGCCGCCAGAGGAATAGATATAGACAGTTTGTCCTATGTCATCAATTTTGAATTGCCCAATATAGCAGAGACTTACGTCCACCGCATCGGAAGGACAGGGCGTGCAGGTCAAAGCGGTATCGCATTATCACTGTGCGATTTTGACGAAAAAGAGTACCTGGACGACATCGAAAAGCTCATAGGCAAGGAGATTGAGGTAGTGGTAGGTCACGACTACCCAATGGTAAACGATTTCCCCACGCCAAAAGAGTTAAAACAGCAAAGACCCTCAAGGGGTCCACGCCAGAGTCAAGGGGCAAAAGCGCCCTTTGCATCACGTCAAGGCACAGGAAATAAACGTGATGACAGAAGACCGCCAAGCTCCAAAAACGACAGAGCGCCTAAGTTTGAGGATAAAAAACCCTCAAAACCATTTTCTTCCCAGAGCAGCGGAGAAAAAGCGCCCTCAAGACCTTTTGGCGCAGCAAAGAGCAACGATAAGAAATTTGGCAAAAACGAGGGACATTCCCAAAGACCCGTCTCTCCACGCACAGATACACGCAAAGGAAAAATCGACGGAAAGCCACAGCCAAGCTTTTTGAAGTACAGCAGTGCCGCTATTAAATCAAAAGACGGCAAGCCCTCCAAATAGATAAATATTCAGGTGGATATAAAGAGCAATCAAGAGAAATTTTGATTGCTTTTTTCTTTTGCCGAAAAGTGAGAAAAAACAGATGTGTAACTGTGACCTTTTGTATTGAAAAACCTATACTGTAATGGTACAATATTATTAACAAAATCGTTTAGGAGAAATATTATGAAAAAAATAGGTTTAATCGGCGGATTGAGTTGGCAATCTTCAGTGGATTATTATCGCATTATCAATGATGAGTCCAACAGGCGTTTAGGAAATAACTCCACAATCGAATCAATTATGTACACCACGGATTTACACCACAAGCTGTCACTTGTCTATGAGGATAAAATCGACCAATTAGAAAAAGAATTTGCTGAAATTGCACAGTCGCTGGAAAAAGCGGGGGCAGGGGTGGTGGTAATCTGCTCAAACACAATGCACCTGGCATTTGATGCCGCCGCCAAAAGTATAAATGTTCCTATGATACATATAGTGGACTCCACCGCAAAGGAGATAAAGAGACAGGGATTATCAAAAGTTGCCCTGTTAGGCACCACCTTTACTATGACACAGCCCTTTTATATCCGTCGCTTAAAAGATATCTACGACATCGATGTGATAGTGCCAACCCCTCAGGAGATGGAGGAGATAATGCGCATTATTGTAGAGGAATTGACCTTTAATATACTCACAGACTCTTCAAGAAAGTTTTATGTGGACGTTATTCAGCGCCTCAAGGGAGAGGGAGCACAGGGGGTTATTTTGGGTTGCACCGAGATACCTATGCTCATAAAGCAAAAGGATAGCCCAATCCCCGTTTTTGATACCACCGAGCTCCACGCTCTTGCCGCATTGAATTTGGCTATGGAAGAATAAAGGATAAAATTTGCTTTCCACTTAGGCATATTAAAATTCAAGGTAGGTGAAATATGGATATAAAATATTATAACTCACAGGAAGTGAGAGAAAAACTCTCCATGAAAACCTGTATAGAGCTTATGAGACAGGTATTTTTGGGGCTCTCAAAAGGCGAAGTGACTAATCAGCTGCGCAGTGTCTTGCCAATCGAAAGCGGAAAATTAATGGGCGTTATGCCTGCTTTGCTGCCCTATGAAGAGGTGGTGGGGGCAAAGCTTATAACGGTTTTCCACGATAATTTTAAGGCTAAGCTGCCATCTCACCAAGGGGTTGTAGCGCTATTTTCTACCACAGACGGGCAACTTATGGGCATATGTGACGGTATGGCGATAACAGCGGTGAGAACAGGTGCTGTGAGCGCCGTGGCTACCGATTGCTTGGCGAATAAATCGGCACAGGTGTTGTGCTTAATGGGCGCAGGGGTACAGGCAGGCACTCATTTAGAGGCAATCAGCCTTGTCCGTGAATTAAAAAAGGTAAATGTTTGGAGTATATACCAAGAAGAAGCGAAAAATTTTATAGAGAAATATTCAAAATCCTATCCGCAAATAGATTTTACCGCTTTTGAAAATCCCGGAGAAGCCGTTAGGGACGCCGACATCATCTGCACCGTAACCGCCAGCCATACCCCCGTTTTAAAGGGCGAGTGGCTGAAACCCGGGGTGCATATAAATGCCGTGGGCGCTTGTTCCGCCAAAGACAGAGAGCTTGACGGGCAGGCTATGGCAAAGGGAAAATTAGTGTGCGACAGCAGGGTGTCCTGTCTTAATGAGGCGGGGGATTATCTCTTGGCAAAGAGCGAGGGAATGATTGGCTTAGAGGATATTTTAGCCGAGATAGGGGACGTTTTAAGCGGAAAATCACATATAAGGCAGAGCGAAGATGACATCACAATTTTTGAGGCTTTGGGGCTTGCAGCGGAGGATATCGCCTGTGCCGCTTGGCTTTTAAAGCAGTGAGAATACTCAAAAATCACACAATTGTGATAAATTAGCAAATAAGATGTACTGATATATACTGTCAGTACATTTTTATTGAATATATTGGCGGATATACTATAAAATGTGTACAAATATTGTACAAACTATTGTGCGAAACAACAATTGAGAGTATAATAGTATAGGTTAATTTAAAGAGATTTTTTTAGGAGGAAATATGGTTATTTTTAAACTCGTTGTGGTTTTCGCCATTGTTATGGGTATCGTTTCAATGAAAAAACCAATGTCACTGGCAGTTTTGATAGGTTCAATTGCCACATGGATATTGTACGCATTGCCGGCAAAGCAGGTGGTGTCACTTACAATAAATGCACTCACATCACTGAGCACTTTAAAGCTGATTTTGGTTATGTACCTAATCACCTTTTTGCAAAGAATGATGGAAAAAAGAGGTGCTATTGAGCTGGCAAGAAAAGCTCTCAGCTCTCTGTTCAACAACCGCTGGGTCAACTGCGCAGCAGCACCTATATTTATCGGCTTGCTCCCCTCACCTAACGCCGCATTTATAGCAGGTGATATGGTTTCAGCTTCTGCAAGCGAATACCTTTCCAAAGAAGAGCAGGCTGTAACAACAACCTTCTTCAGACATATTTCAGAGGCGTTTTTGCCTACATATGGCTCAATTTTGATGGCTTTGACACTCACAGGAATTTCCGCCGGAGACTTTGTGGTGGGTATGATTCCAATGGTTGCAGTTTTGATTGTATTAGGCTGTCTGTTCTTCCTCCGTGGCAAAGTGCCAATGAAGACAAATGAGCCAAAATCTACAAATAAAGTGCAAGATGTAAAAGACTTAATCAAGGGTGTTTGGGCAATTTTTGCGGTTATTACCCTTGTAATTGCCTTTAATATGGAGGTTTATGTTGCAACAGGAATTGTCCTTGTAGCATATTTCTTAATTCACAAATTTAAGTTCAGTGAAATTACTCCGTTCTTCATCTCTGCTTTTGAGTCAAAGATAGTTTTGAACACATTTGCGGTTATGGTTTTCAAAGAGATGCTCACAGCATCAGGCTCTATCAACGCATTGCCTGACTTTTTTGCACAGTTCCCAATACCGACATTTATGGTTTTCGTTTTGATATTCCTGTTTGGCACAGTGGTTTCGGGTTCTTTGACAATAATTGTTCTCTGCCTACCTGTTGCTATGGCAACGGTACCCGGCGCAGGCTTGCCTCTTGTGGTTTTGCTTATGAGTACAACCTACACAGCTATGCAGATTTCTCCCACACATATCTGCCTCGCTTTGGTGGCGGAGCACTTTGATGTTTCACTTGGCAGCATCATAAGACGCACAATTCCCCTTGTAGCAGTGTTTATGGTAATCTCCGTTATGTATTACTTGGCTTGCACAATGTTGTTCGTTTAAATCATATCCTAATATTTTCGGCTATACCACAAGGTATAGCCGATTTTTTATGGATTACATATATTTTTCACAAATATGATGTAACATTGCACTCTATAACTGAGTATGATGAATTTTAGAAAAGGGGCAAATATGACAAAGCAAACAACAAAGCAAATGGGCGATGTGGGAGAAGGCAAGGCGCATTTCGCCAGTGGCTTAAACTTTTACAATTTATTTTGGGTGTTTTTTATCGGAAGTTTCCTTGGAGTTGTGGTAGAAACTATATGGATATTTTTTAAAAATGGATACATAGAAAGCCGTGTGGGCTTAATATACGGACTGTTTAACTTAGTTTATGGGTTCGGTGCGCTGGCGATGATGATAGGGCTGTACCCCCTCAGAAAGAAAAGTGACCGCTGGCTAATGCTGGGCGGTGTCCTCATAGGCACGTTTGTGGAGTATTTTTCCAGTTGGGTGGAGGAGATGCTTTTTGGCAGCGCATCTTGGAATTACTCTAATTTGCCCTTGAATTTAAATGGCAGAGTAAATTTATTGTACTCTTTTTTCTGGGGATTTCTGGCGATTTTTTGGGTCAAGGATATATATCCACGGATATCCGGGTGGATAAAAAAGATACCCAACAACATCGGCAAGCCCCTCACATGGGTTCTTGCGGCATTTATGCTTTTTAATATAGCTATGTCCCTTGGGGCTGTGAAGTCTTGGTCTAGAAGGGTCTATGGTCAGCCGGTGGACACACAGGCAGAGCAGTGGTTTGAAGAGAAGTTCCCGGATAAAAAGATGGAAAAAATCTTCCCAAGTATGCAGTTTATCGGGCAAAAGGAAGATTAATGTGTTAGGTGGCATTTAACCCAGCAAGTGTACCGGTTAGCATTTAACTCAGCAAGTGTCGCTATTTAGTTTACTGGCAAAAGGAAGATTAGCACACCAAAGAAAAAATAATTGGCTTAATTTATATTTAATTATAGATTATTGCAACAATAGTACATACATTTATGAGAAAAAGAGGGAACGATATCCCTCTTTTTTAATATATAATTCCTCCTGATGGGAAATTGAAAGGAGGCAGCGTGAAAGAAAATCTAAATTTTGAAAAACAGATGAAAAAACTTTTAAAGAGTAAACTTGACGAGAAGACGGCGCAGGAATTGCCCTTTGTTTTGCCCGAGCAGTCCTTGAGCTGGCTCAATGCGGTATGCTTTTCTTTGGCAAGCAAGGCGGTGAGGGGGGATATACAGGCGATAAAGTACATAAATGAAATCTGCAAGGAGGGGCAGAGCAAAGAAGATGAAACCCCCTTTTCTATCACATTGAAGGTGGTGGAATAGTGGAGTGTTCCGTAACCAAAAAGCAACAGAGTTTCATACAGGCGACGGCGGACGAGGTTCTCTTTGGGGGTGCGGCGGGGGGAGGCAAAAGCTATGGACAGATAATTGATGCCCTGCTCTATGCAATAAAATACAGCGGCTCAAAACAGCTTATTTTACGGCGCACATATCCGGAGCTTGACAAGAGCATCATAAGGCAGACCTTGGCGATTTATCCACAAGAAATCTTCAAATACACCTCCTCCACCCACACGGGCACATTCATCAACGGCAGTATTATAGACTATGGTTACTGCGACAATGAAAATGATATATACCGATATCAGTCGGCAGAATTTGATGTCATACGCTTTGATGAGCTAACCCATTTCACTCGTGAGATGTATATTTACCTTATAAGTAGGCTGAGGGGAGCAAATAATTACCCAAAGCAGATGAAAAGCACAACAAATCCCGGGGGAATAGGGCATAAGTGGGTAAAGGAAAGGTTTATAGACGTGGCGCCATTCGGGCAAGAATTTACAGAAAATGACACTACCCGTATTTTCATACCTGCCCTTATAGTGGAAAATAAATTTCTCTTGGACAAGGACAGAAGATACTTGAGCCGATTGGAGCATCTGAGCGAAAGGGATAAAAAGGCGCTGTTGTATGGGCAGTGGGATATCTTTGACGGGCAGTATTTTGATGAATGGGACAGGGGTATACACGTTATAAAACCTTTTGAAATCCCCTCACACTGGAAAAAATACATATCTATGGACTATGGGCTTGATATGTTGGCGGCGTATTTTATCGCCGTTGACGATGAGGAAAACGCCTATGTGTATAAAGAAATTTACCGCTCAAATTTGATTATCAGCAGTGCCGCAACTTTGATAAAGAGCTTTGTAAATGAAGAGATTTCAGCCTTTTATGCGCCGCCGGACCTTTGGAACAGGAGGCAGGACAGCGGCAAAAGTGTGGAACAAATTTTTGCGCAAAACGGGCTGTACCTGACAAAGTCCATAAATGACAGACAGGTGGGGTGGTACGCTGTCAAAGAGTTTTTAAAGGTGAAGTTAGGCGCTAAAAGTGAAAAAACGGCAAAGCTAAAGATTTTCACCACCTGTACAAATCTTATCAGAACATTGCCAAGCCTGATACACGACAGCAAAAACCCCAATGATGTGTCAAACACTCCCCACGAGTACACTCACGGCCCCGACGCTATCCGATATTTTTGCGTTATGCACTGCAACAATAATGTAAAAGAAGAGGAGCCCGTTTACGATTACACCGACAGTTTTGAGCGCCTCACAGGTCGATAGACAGAAACGCATATCAAAAATCCAAACAAAAGCTGCCCCTTGAACAGATAGTAAATGGTTTTACTATCCTTTCGGGGGCAGTTTTTTATAGGCGATTTTCAGTTTTACATTTTTTATTGCACTGTAATAAAGGCTGGAGTAAGCAGCGAGCAAAGCCATTTTTTATGGCTCTGTAATAAAGACTGGAGTAAGCAGCGAATAGAGCCATTTTTATTGTAGGCTGGCAAATAAATTACTTACCCAAAAACTCAATGGCGTTTCTAAGCAAAAATTCGTTGGCAATCTCCATAGAATCCTCGTCCACGTCAAAAAGGCAGTTGTGCTGTGCGGAGCGTATCCCCTTGGCGTCATTTGCGCAGCCAAGTCCGGCATAAAAGCCCGGGAAAGCGTCTAAAATATACGCCATATCGTCACTTCCCATAAGCACAAAGTCGGTTTTCAGGGTAAGCCCCATATCTTTGGCAATATTTTGACCAATCTGGGCACATTCTCTGTCATTGATAACAGGTAGCATAGGCTCGTACATATAATTTATATCAACATCAACGCCATAGCTTAAGGCTATGCCCTTACAGGTTTTTTCCAATAAATTTTGAATGTCCTCAGTTATATTTTTGTTGAAATAGCGTATTGTGCCTGTAAACTCCGCCGTATCGGGAATGATATTGGCGGCTGTTCCCGAGTGAATTGTGCAAGGGGAGACCACAACGGGGTCCAAGGAGTCTAATTTATTCACAGGGAGAGCTGAAATTTTAAGGAGCATATCGCAGGCTGGCTTTATGGGGTCGATAGCGGCGTGAGGCATACTTCCGTGGCCGCCTCTGCCCTTGACAGTTATGGTAAAGCCCATTACGCCGGCTGCAAAACGCCCTGCCGGAAGAAGTATTACCCCTGTGTCCTCCATAGCAAAGATATGCACAGCAAAGGCAAAGTCCACACCGCCGATTTCTTTAAGATATTTGGCGATGCTCTTTCCGCCTAAAAGCATCTCTTCTCCCATCTGGAAACAGAGCAAAACTTTTCCGCTGAATTGGTCTTTTATTTCAAGCAGACCTTTAGCTACGCCTAAAAGTGTGGCGGCGTGGGCATCGTGTCCGCAGGCGTGCATAACCCCATCAACTTCGCTTTTGAAAGGCACATCGGTGAGCTCTTGCACAGGCAGTGCATCAAAATCGGCACGCAGAGCTACTTTTTTGCCTGCCTTTCCACTGTCAACAACCGCTATGATGTTTAAATCAGGCAGTTTGGTGTAAGGAATTTTCATCTTGTCCAATTCTTCGCATATGGTGGAGCTTGTAAAAAATTCTTTTCCGCTGAGCTCCGGGTGTCTATGAAATTTTCTGCGCATCTCAATGACATAATCCTGATTTTTCTTGGCTAAAGCATTGTAATCAATCATAATTTTTCTCCTATAATTTTATATTGATTTAATTATATAGCTAATAACAACGAATGTAAATGTAAAGCAAAATAAATCATATAAAGACAAAAAAAGTGAGGCAATAACCCCACTTTTTTCTATGTTTTGCACAAGATTTAATTGTATCAAAAGGTTACAGTTTTATAGCCGCCTCTAATGCAATCTCCATCATATCAACAAAAGCGGTCTGTCTTTCTTCTGCGGTGGTCTCTGTTTTCAATGCGATACTATCAGAGATTGTGAGAAGGCAAGCGGCGTTCTTTTTAAGAAAACGTGCGTTTGCAAACAGGGCAAAGCTCTCCATTTCAGCACAGAGGAGGTCATATTTGGCGGGCTCTCTCTTGAGTGAAAAGTCTGAATAGAAGTTGTCGCTGGAATGAATATATCCCTTTATCAACTTTTTGCCTAAGGCATCAGCTGATTTTTCAATGGCGGTATTCAAGATTTCAGCCGGCTTTTGGATATCTTCTTCATAGCCGAAAGCACATTTTGCATAGGTTGACTGGCTGTATGCCGCTTGGGTTAAGATGATATCAAACAGGGCGAGCTCAGGCTTAAATGCACCTGCGGAGCCTACACGAATGATATTTTCCACTCCGTAAAAGTTGTATAGCTCATAGGAGTAAATGCCTATGCTGGGCATACCCATACCGCTGCCCATAGTTGATACAGGGACACCCTTATATGTGCCTGTATAGCCCAGCATACCACGCACGCCATTGAACTGCTTTACATCTTTAAGAAATGTTTCAGCGATAAATTTGGCTCTCAATGGGTCTCCGGGCATCAAAACTGTTTTGGCAATTTCGCCTACCTTGGCTTGGTTGTGAGGAGTTCCTTTAAATTCTGACATATTTTATTTTCCACCTTTTCTGCCTTTCGGCTTATATACTTAGTATATTTTAACATAATAGCGCAAGAAATAAAAGGGTAGTTTAGCATAGAAAATACCGGTAATATTTTATATATATTGACATAAAAACGCATATTTCAAGAGTTTTGCAATAAATTCATAAAAATTGCAATAACAGCCCTCGGTGAGAGTTAAGAGCAAGAAAGACCTCTATTGTCTCATAGCTGAACAGGAAATTATTGCACAGGAAAGCAAGGCAAGAGAGAAAGACTTCTATGTCTCCTTACTGAACCGAGAATTATTGCACAAGAAAGCAAGGCAAGACAAGAAAGACTTCTATTGCCTCATAGCTGAACTAAAAATTATTGCACGAAAACAAGGCAAGACAAGAAAGACTTCTGCTGTCTCTTCACTAAACAGGAAATTATTGCCACGAAAACAAGGCGAGACAAAGAAAGGCTCTATTGCTTTCTCACTTCTACCAGCAATTTTATGGCAGTTTTGCTCTCCCCTTCAATATCGACGGTGACAAATGCCGGAGCACAGATGATATCTATTCCGCCGGGGGCGAGATACCCACGGGCGACGGCGATAGATTTAAGCGCTTGGTTCACAGCGCCTGCGCCAACACCCTGAACTTCTACGATACCTTTTTCTCTGATGATACCTGCGATTGCTCCTGCCACTGACACAGGATTTGATTTTGATGAAACTTTTAACGTGTCCATAATCTTACTCCTTGTAAAGTTTTAGTACAAAATTAAATGAGATGACTGTGCGATAGCGATTTATAAGTGTTATAAATTCTTTTAATAATTATATTTTCAAAATGCGGAAAATTTAAGTTATCTAATTGAACATTGAGTGAATTTTCTCTATTTTTATAGCTTTCCCCATATTGTCGGTTTGAATGAAAACGCCGTTTATATAGCCCTTGCCATTCTGCACCTGAAATTTTACAGGGCACAAAAACTTTTGCTTTTGTATAGCCAAGTCGGTGATGACCCCCAGCACAGAATTTTCAGCGCAAACGCAGCCGGCATCTGTTATATATGCCGTGCCACCGGGCAAAATGGTATCATCATTTGTCTGCACATGGGTGTGAGTGCCTACCACAGCGGAGACCTTTCCGTCGGCGTAGTTGGCAAAAGCATATTTTTCAGCGGTAGATTCCCCGTGGTAATCTATAAAAATATTTTTGCAGTCAACGGTTTTTAAAATTTTATCCAACTCAAAAAAAGGGTTTCGATGATTTTCCATAAAGGCGACACCCATAAGGTTTATCACGCATAAACGCTTTGAGCCCAAGTCTACCATACAGACGCCGCAGCTACTTTGAGCATACAATAGGTTGGCGGGGCAGAGGACAAATTCATTCTCCTCATAAAATTCAATATTAGCCCTGCGCATAGAATGATTGCCACCTGTTATGACGTCGGCACCGCAAGCAAAGATGTCTGCGGCATCGTCTTTGGAAAGACCTGTTCCGCCGGAGTTTGCATTTTCTCCGTTGACAATGGTTACGTCGGGCATATATTCTTTTTTAAGTAAGGGCAAGCCTTTGCGCAATATGGAAACACCATTTTCTCCCACGATATCCCCAATAAATAGAATTTTCAACGGATTCACCCCTTTACAATTATCTTTATAAATATTATAAGCTTTTTTTGTATAAAAAGTAAATAGCATTATATGCTTTTTGACAATTTGCCTATAAAATGACTGATATTCTATGAAATCAGCCATTACAGAGCATCTAATATGTCTATATTTGGCTTTTTGGAGGGATAAACCCCCTGCTGAAAATCCGATTATCATATAATAGCTACATAACTTTTGATGTATGATTTATTAATCTATGGGGTGAAAAAGTAAACTGAGACAAAAATAAGAGCGACTTATTTAAAAGCCGCTCAAAATTCTTATTTTGCGTATTCCACCGCTCTGTTTTCTCTGATGACATTGACCTTGATTTGTCCGGGATAATCTAACTCATCTTCTATCTTCTTGACGATGTCTCTTGCCAAAATAACAAGCTTGTCATCTTCAATAGATTCAGGGTTGACCATAATCCTGACCTCACGTCCAGCCTGAACGGCATAGCTCTTTTCAACTCCCGGAAAGCTGTTGGATATCTCTTCCAATTTTTCCAAGCGCTTAATATAGTTCTCCAAGTTTTCTCTTCTTGCACCCGGGCGTGCTGCGCTGATGGCATCTGCCGCCATAACTATAAATGCCAGAGGAGTCTGAGGCTCTACATCGTTGTGGTGAGCTTGAATTGCGTGGATAACAGCAGGGGACTCACGGTATTTCTTGGCGACTTCAACGCCGATGGACACATGGGTGCCCTCGTACTCGTGGTCAAGCCCCTTGCCTATGTCGTGGAGCAAGCCGGCACGTTTTGCCAGTGGGATATCCATACCCAATTCACCTGCGATAAGACCGCAGAGGAAGCTGACTTCTAATGAGTGTTTAAGCACATTTTGACCGTAACTTGTGCGATACTTCAAACGGCCGATAAGCTTTATGAGCTCTGGGTGCAAACCGTGCACGCCGGCGTCCATAACTGCCTTTTCGCCTTCTTTTTTGATTGCCATATCCACATCACGACGTGCTTTTTCCACCATCTCTTCAATGCGAGCAGGGTGTATGCGTCCGTCTGATATGAGCTTCTCAAGGGTTTGCCTTGCAACTTCACGTCTGATTGGGTCAAAGCTTGAGAGGGTTATCGCCTCGGGGGTATCATCGATTATCAAGTCTACGCCTGTGGCGGTCTCCAAAGCACGGATATTTCTGCCTTCACGGCCTATTATTCTGCCCTTCATCTCATCACTTGGCAGAGCTACAACGCTGACAACAGCCTCTTGTGCGTGGTCTGCTGCGCATCTTGCGATAGTCTGTGTCAAAAGGTTTCGAGCTAAATCTTCGCTGTCCTCTTTTAACTGGGTTTCATAAGCGGCAATCTTAACTGCCTTCTCGTGGATTAACTGGTCGTCCAATCTCTCCAAAATAAGGGCTCTGGCAGCATCTGTGGTAAGACCTGAAATAACTTCCAATTTTTCCAGTTCTCTCTGCTTCATCTGTTCTAACTCGTTTAAGCGTGAATCAATGAGCAGTTCTTTTTGCTTTGAGTCAATCTCTTTCTTTTCAAGAGCATCTGTTTTTTTGTCTAAGTTCTCTTCTTTTTGGGTGAGTCTGCGCTCTTGCCTTGAAATTTCACCTCGGCGTTCTTTGAGCTCTCGCTCTCCGTCTGCCTTCATTTTGAAAATTTCATCTTTAGCTTCTAATAATGCTTCTTTGCGTTTTTGTTCAGCTGACTTAATAGCGTCATTGATGAGTCGTTTTGCTTCATCTTCTGCACTGCCGATTTTTGCCTCGGCAGTTTTGCGTCTATGAGATACACCGCTGTTAAATGCGATAACTCCAGCGATGGAAGCTACAATAACTGCTACCAAGGCAACTTGCCATATTGGTAACGTCATGCTGTTTACTCCTTTAAAGTATTATTTTGTTTTATTTATATTTATACTGTTAGTTGATACTATTAGTATATACGGTATATGGTGTTCATATAATATACCATATATATATTTTAAGTGCATAAGGGCAACTTGTCAAGAAATATATATTTTTATAGCCATAAAATGCAGTTTATCTGTTGACATCTAATTAAAAAAGTGATAATATGAATTTAAAGTGATGATACGGACACGTTTTGTAGCATAAAAATACTTTCAGAGAGCCTTTGGTCGGTGTGAAAAGGCAGTTTTTTTACAAAATACCACCGTGGAGCCGATGCAGAGAACTGTGTCCGGTAAAGACCGTTATATCTTACAAGAGTGGCAGATTTTCTGCAATTCGGGTGGAACCGTGGGGAATTAACACACCTCATCCCGTTTGGGATGATGGTGTTTTTTGTTTTATATACACCAAAATCCTAAAATCTGTAAAAAACCAAAAACAGAAAGGGACTACTACTATGATTAAAGTAACACTCAAAGACGGCTCTGTAAAAGAGTTCGAAAACCCAATCAGCTATGGGGACATAGCAAAATCAATCAGCCCACGCCTTTTGCAAAAGGCGGCTTGCGTCAAGGCAGACGGTGTTGTCTGTGATTTGAGAGATATGGCGGATAAAGACGTCCATCTTGAAATCCTAAGCTTTGATGACAAAGAGGGCAAAAAGGCTTTTTGGCACACATCAAGCCACGTTTTGGCACAGGCAATTTTAAAGTTTATCCCCAGTGCAAAGCTTACAATCGGACCTGCAATTGACAATGGCTTTTACTATGATATCGACACAGATGTCAATATCGATGAGGGTATGATAGCTAAGTTAGAAGCTGAGATGAAAGAAATTTCAAAGAAGAACAGCCCTATCAAACGCTTTGTTTTGCCAAGAGCAGAGGCACTGGCAAGGTTCCCCGACAATGAGTATAAGCAGGAGCTTATAAACGATTTGCCACAGGCAGAGGACATCTCTTTCTATGAGCAAGAGGGATTTGTCGACCTGTGTGCCGGCCCGCACCTGTTGTCAACAGGCGAAATCGGCGCATATAAAATTATGAGTATCGCAGGGGCATATTGGCGTGGAAACAACGAGAACAAGATGCTCAAGCGCATATATGCAATCTCCTTCCCAAAACAAAAAGAGCTTGATGAATATCTGGCAATGCTTGAAGAAGCAAAGAAACGTGACCATAGAAAATTAGGCAAAGAGCTTGAAATTTTCGACATGGTGGACGAGGGTCCGGGCTTCCCATTCTTCTTGCCAAACGGTATGATAATCTATAATACACTTTTGGAATACTGGAGAGAAATCCACAAACGTGAGGGCTATGTTGAAATTTCAACACCTATGATCCTCTCACGCAGCCTGTGGGAAAACTCCGGTCACTGGGATCACTATAAAGACAATATGTATGCCACAAAGATAGACGGCGAGGATTACGCTGTAAAGCCTATGAACTGCCCGGGCGGAATGTTAACATACAAGATGAAACCGCACTCATATCGTGATTTACCTATGAGAGTGGGCGAAATCGGATTGGTTCACCGCCACGAATTATCAGGCGCTTTGAATGGACTTATGCGTGTTCGCTGCTTCCACCAGGACGATGCTCATATATTTATGACAGAGGAGCAAATCCGCAGTGAAATCAAGGGTGTTGCACGCCTGTTTGATGAAGTTTATGCTTTGTTCGGTCTTAGCTATCACGTTGAGTTGTCCACAAGACCTGAGAACTCAATGGGTTCAGATGCAGACTGGGAAATCGCCACAGAGGGTCTCAGAGGCGCACTGGAAGAGATGAATATGCCATATGTTGTCAATGAGGGCGACGGCGCATTCTACGGTCCTAAGATTGACTTCCACCTAAAAGACGCACTGGGCAGAACATGGCAGTGTGGTACAATTCAGTTAGATATGCAGATGCCTGAGCGCTTCGGTCTTGAGTATGTTGGCGCAGACGGAGAAAAACATCGCCCTGTTATGATACACCGTGTTGCATTCGGTTCAGTAGAACGCTTCATCGGTATCCTCATAGAGCATTTTGCAGGCGCATTTCCAACATGGCTGGCACCGGTTCAAGCGGTAGTTATCCCTGTGAGCGAGGCGCATAAAGAATATGCCAATGAGGTGTTAAAACAGTTAGATAAAGCGGGTATCCGTGGTAAAGTCGATGACAGAAGTGAAAAAATCGGTTATCGTATCCGTGAAAATCAGCTTCAGAAGGTGCCTTATATGTTAGTTGTGGGCGATAAAGAAGTTGCAGATGGCGCAGTGGCTGTCCGTGACAGAAAAGAAGTTTTAAGCCAGGCAATGCCTTTGGCAGATTACATCGCCTATGTGAAGCAAGAGATTGCCGAAAGACGCCTGTAATACCAAATTTTACAGCATAATAAAGATAAACAAAGGGCAGTCACGATTTTGTGACTGCCCTTTGAAAATTACTTGAGGAATATTGTAAAAAAGGTGTTGACATTTGGAGAGATAGTTGTTATAATAATCAAGCTATCAAAAATAGCGGTGTGAGTTATTAGCTCAGCTGGCAGAGCACCTGACTTTTAATCAGGGTGTCCGGAGTTCGAGTCTCCGATAGCTCACCATTAAAACGTACAAGCAGTTTATGTTTGTACGTTTTATTTTTTTTACAACAAATAAATAAATTGGGCTTTAATATATCCGCCCTGTGATATCTTTAAAGGGAAGGCAAGCTGTTGGGGTAGTCCACTCTCTTTAACAGCTCAGGGAAAATTTATACAGCCTGTCAATCCGCCAGCCGAAAATTAAAGAGCCCCATATATTAAAACTAAGCTTTCGGGCTCAATTATAATACGGGGGCTCTTTTAGGTAGATAGGGGTAAACTTGTATAGTCTGTCAATCCGCCCTGTGATAGCTTTAAAGAGAGGGTAAGCTGTTGGGCTAAATCTAATCTTTCAAGTCAACTCACGGGGCATAGAGGGCAGATTTACAGCTTGCTGCGCCAAGCGTCCATAGACCTCTTGTTCTGCTCATTGGTTAAATCCAAAATGGTCTGATTTGCCCAGTCCCAAACTTTTTTACCTTGGGCACAGTTATAATCGGTGAGAAATTCTTTTGCATATTCAGGGCAGACCGCCTTTAAATCAAGGTAGGCTCTGTCTATGATAGGCTTTGCAGCGGTCCAGTTTGCCTCTAATTTTGCAATAGAGCCGTGGACTGTGGGCGCACAGGCAGCATAATTAAATTCCATAAGATTTTGCAAAATATGTGATGGCCAATAGGCACTGTTTGGGTTGTATTTAAATTCCGACGGGTCAGGGCTTAGGTGAGAGCGCTGTGAAGCGGTCACGTTTGACCACTCATAGCCATCGGGCATTCTTGTGGCACCCACATACCATGGGGCAAAAGGAGTGGCGCAAGGTCTTGGACAGGCACGCCACAGGCAGGTTAAGTCTGCATCGTCGTTAAATTCCATAACCAAGCTTTCCACAGTGGTGTCACGGCAGATGCCATAGCGGTGAGGGCTTGTTTCACTCTGGCTTTCCAAGTCTTTTTCGTATCCGTCATAATGGGTGCGCAGGAGTGCCTTCATATCGGCAATATCGTATTTCCGTGGAGCTTTGATTGAAAAAGTGCGGTTGGCTATGCCATCTTTGCCATAAAGGAAGCGCCATGCCAAATCTGAACGAAGAATATTTGAGGGGACAATTCCACCCTCTTGATAGGCTTCACTAAAGTCAAAATCGGAAAAATCTCCCTCTTTGGCAGGTTTATACCAGCCGTGGCGAAGGGGATACTGGACTAAATCCGAAGAGAAATAGAAGTTTTTGTGAGCGGTATCTGAAAAATCCACACTGTGGATATTGTACCAGTTGGGTATGTAGAAAACCTCATCGTCGCCCACTTTTTGCGCCACATAATTATGTCCTGTGGTGACTTGGAAAACCCAGCCCTCGTCCTTGTCGCAAATCGCATAAGAGCGTGCGCTGATGTAACCAAACTCTGCAATGAGTGCGGCGGCGACTTCAACACCTTCACGGGCGGTTTTGGAGCGCTCGGCGATAATTCTGCGCAGAGCATAGCCCACACCGGCTTGAGGAGGCTCGGCATCTGTCTTTTTTGAGCCAACGCAGGAGTTTGAGACCACAGCCACGCCCCATTCATTTACAAAACCGTCGGCAAAAGACTCACCGCTGGGAGAGCGCACCTCTGACCAGTAGTAGGAGTAGGTCTCGCTGACCTGTGGTATCACGGCATCTCCGTCATCAAAAATTAGGACTTCGCCCTCTTTGTGCTCAATTCTTGGCACACGGTGCAGTTGAACCACGCTGTTCATATCGTCCTCGTTGTGAGCCAAAATTACCTTGCCGCTCTTGGTGGCATTTTTGCCGATGATTATTGTGCTGCAATTGGCATTGTCATGCCCTGTTAGCTTTGGAAAATACTCTTTCATATCATTTATCCTTTCAAAGTATGTTGTGCCGCATTAATCTAAGACCGAAGCAATGCGGACTCTGTACATTTAATGTAGCATTTTATACAGAATAAATCAACAGGAAATGTTAAAAATATTTATAATTTAAGTATTTGATTATAATAAATTATATAACAAAGAAGATTGGCGTATAATATTATTTTATAAATAAGATTTTTTGAAATAGCAATAGAATAATAAAGCGAAATGACGAAATCTCTTTTTTAATATAATTACAGTAAATGGGACAGCCATCGGGTCAAAATTAAATATAATGCCCCTATTTGAACTAAGCAGAGCAGGCTTGTAAAGACCACAAAATACCACTTTTTTGTCTTGTGGCGGAAGGTGTACATTCCTAAAATTCCGCCCAGTGCGCCGAATAGGGCAGAGAAAAGAAAAAGCGTTTTTTCGCTTATCCTCCACCGATGTTTTTTAGCTTGATATTTGTCTATTCCAAAGGCAAAAAAGCTTATTAGGTTGCAAATTCCATACCCAAATAATATGTAAAGGGTGTATTTCAGCTGTAAATCGTTCATCTATGTTTTGCTCCTTTTATAAATTGTAAATAAAGTGTAAAAGACACCCTTGATGGCATTTCAAAGGGTGTCTTTCAATAAATCAGTCCTTATTTTCCATAAAACCCTGACCAAAAACTTCGTCTGTGGAGGTTATCATAACAAAGCAATTTTCGTCCACGGTGTGGGCGATGCGACGAGCGCTGAATATCTGTTTTTTGCTCATAGCCGATATCACCATAGACTTTTCTTTTCCGGTGTAAGCGCCCTGAACTTTTAAGATACTGCTGCCTCTGCCGGTCATCTCATCGATGGATTTTGCTACTTGTGCGCCTTTGTCGGTGATAATCATAGCCATTTTTCCGGCTCCCACACCGTACATCACCTTGTCTATCACCAGCCCGCCCACAAATACGGCGATGGCACCATAGAGCGCCGCATCGATGTTGCCAAAGGCGAAAGCGCCTAAGATTAGTACAAAGATATTGATGATTACTGAGAGTGAGCCCAGGGACATATGGGGTTTCTTCTTTCTTATGGACATAGTGATAAAGTCTGTTCCGCCCGTTGAGCCACCACGCAAAAATATAATGACAAGGGCTATGCCGTCAAGCAGCCCTGTAAAGATTGCCGCCAGCATGGCATCGCCTGTGTAGACGGGCAAAACAGGGGCCAATACGTCCAATAAAACACTCATAATCACCATTGTTTTGGCAGTGCGCAAGATGAAAAATCTGCCTAAAATTTTATAGCTTATGAGCACCAAAGGTATATTTAAAACCAACTGGATAACGCCCACAGGCTGCTTTGTGAGGTAGTTGAGGATAAGTGCCACGCCGCTTATTCCACCTGTGGCAAAATGTGCAGGCACGGCAAAGCAGTTTATGGCGACGGCAAAAATGAAGCAGCCAACAAAGTCATATACTAAATCAAGCCCGAAATCTTTTGCCGAATATTTATTTTTCATAACGGTTAATTCCTCCCATATTGTAAGCGTAAAGTCAAAAAATACTCTGCCTCAAGCAGAGCCCATACTGAACAAACTCTCCTAAATTGGCGCAAGCTCAGATGTACAGGATATTCTATCATTTTGTAAACATTTTGTATACACCCTTGCAAAAGATATTTTTAAATAGTATAATATGCCATATCACAATTCAAACAATTATAATGAAATAAATAGATTGAAAAATCCATATTCAAAGGGGTGTAGCTATGAAATATTGTAAAAAATGTACCATGCCGGATACACGTCCGGGTATCACTTTTGATGAAAACGGGGTGTGCAGCGCTTGCACCCATTATGAAAATCGCAAAAATATTGATTGGGCAGCTCGCTGGAAAGAATTTGAAGCGCTGTGCGATAAATACCGTGGATGTAACGGCGCTGGTCAATACGATTGCGCCATCGCTGCCTCGGGCGGAAAAGACAGTCATTTTCAAGTGTATATAATGAAAGAAGTTATGAAGATGACGCCGATACTTTTTTCTGCGGAAGATAATTTTCCTATGACAGAAGCAGGCAAACATAATTTAAAAAATATCAGCGAAGAGTTTGGTTGCCCCATAATCAGCTGTAAGCCCGACATAAAAGCCCAGAAGATTTTAATGCGTGCGATGTTTGAAAAATATGGTAAACCCACTTGGTATTTAGACCGCCATATATACACTTTTCCACTGCATATGGCGCTCAAGTTCAACACTATGCTCTTGGTTTACGGTGAGAACGTGAGCTATGAGTACGGCGGCAGCTCCGACGTGGAAACCTATTCCGCAAAAGGACAGGTAGAAAACGGCGTGGCATCGGGTATGGACGAGGCAGAGCTGTTGAGTTTTGGGGTGGAGGCATCGTCTTTGGCATTGACAAAGGCACCCTCAAAAGAGGATTTAGACCGTCTTGACCCAATGTATTTGAGCTATTTTATGCCTTGGAACAGCTATAAGAACTATCAGCTTGCCAAGAGCCGTGGATTTCACGATTTATCCCACGAGTGGGACAGAACTCACCACGCAGAGAATTTTGACCAGATTGACTCCCGTGCTTATCTTGTCCATTCTTGGCTGAAATACCCTAAATTCGGTCACGCTGCCGCCACAGATTACACCGCAAGGTATATCCGTTACGGTATGATGAACCGAGATGAGGCAATTCAAATCATCAAAAAGCACGATCACGATTTAGACGCCCTGTGCGTGAGAGATTTCTGCGAATTTTGTGGATATACCGAGACGGAGTTTTGGCGAATTATTGATAAATTCTATAACCGTGATATCTTCTATAAGGACGAGACCGGTCGCTGGTTGCTTAAAAACCCTATCTGGGAAGAAAAGTTGTAACTGCTAAAAAAGCCATATACGAAGAAAAGGCGTAACTGCTTAAAAAGCCATATACGAAGAAAAGTTGTAACTGCTTAAAAAGCCATATACGAAGAAAAGTTGTAACTGCTTAAAAATATATAATCCACCCCTTGCCGTGATTATGTGGCAAGGGGTTGCTTATCGCCAAAATATATCAATATTATAAAAGGACACATTAAAAATGCAACAATCAAAAAATAAATCACTTAGGTGGATTGTCCTATTGCTGGGCTCACTTGCTCTTTTGAGCCTGTGCGCTTGCGGACAAAAATCAAACCCTCAATCATCTCAAGGCGTAACTTCACAGCCCACCCCCTCGCCCACAGGCGAGAAAATATCCTCAAAGGCGGAAGAATTGATGAAAGATATGTCAAATAGAGAAAAAGTGGGACAGCTGTTTATAATACGTCCGGAGTCATTGGATTTGTCCTTGACACCCCAGCAGGTTAATGATGCCTATGATTACGGCGTCACGGCACTTAGCGATGAGATGGCAGAGGTTTTGAAGAAATATCCTGTGGGAGGAATTGCCCTATTCGGCAAAAATATTCAAGACCCTGGGCAATTGAAAACTTTTATAGGCGATATGCAGCATAGCTGTGCCATTCCGCTTTTTATGGGCGTAGACGAGGAGGGTGGCAAGGTGTCTCGAGTTGCGCAAAACCCTGCTTTTCCCGTTCAGCAGTATGAGAGTATGGCTAAAATTGGCGAGAGCTCAGATGAGGATAAAGCCTATGAAGTGGGGGCGACAATCGGGGAATATCTGAAAGATTATAGCTTTAATTTAGATTTTGCGCCGGTGGCAGATGTGAACACCAACCCCAAAAATCCTGTGATAGGGACAAGGGCTTTTGGCAGCGACGAAAAAACTGTGGCTAAAATGGTGACTTGCCTGTCAAAGGGGCTTGAAGATAAGGGAATTATAAGCTGTATCAAACACTTTCCGGGTCACGGGGACACAAAAACCGATACCCACGACGGTTACGCAAGCACCCAGAAAAACTGGCAGGAGATGCTTCAATGCGAGATTGTGCCCTTTAAACAGAGCATCGACCAAGGCGTGGATATGGTTATGGTGGCGCATATAACAGCAGAGAATGTCACATCAGACGGTTTGCCGTCATCTCTTTCCCAGGAGATGATAAGCGAAAAACTCAAAGGTGAGTTAAATTTTAAGGGTGTTGTCATAACCGATGCTATGGCGATGGGAGCTATCACCAAACAATATTCGCCGGAGCAGGCGGCGATAAAGGCTATAAATGCCGGGGTGGACATCGTCTTGATGCCCCAAGATTTCATCTGTGCATATGACGGGGTCTTGCAGGCTGTTGAAAAGGGCAAAATAAGTCAAGAGAGGCTTGATGAGAGCGTGCTTAAAGTTTTGAAACTAAAGGAAAAATACGGCTTATTGTAAATTAGCAGGTGATTATAAGTTTAAATATTAAAAGGGCAAAATTTTCTATCTATGATTTTGCCCTTTTCCATTGGGGACAGAGGGCTTAATGTACACACAGACCGCCGGCATTGATTGGGTGGATTTTCCCTGGGGGAGAGAGAATTGGAACTCTTTCTATTTGTTGTATTTGATTTTACAACTTTCAAAGTAAAGAAAGGGACAAAGAAATTTGAAAAAACTATTGCATTTTTTATTTTTAATGTTATAATATTTAAGCAATCGCACTTATGCACCATTAGCTCAGTTGGTAGAGCAACTGACTCTTAATCAGTGGGTCCACGGTTCGAGTCCGTGATGGTGCACCAAGAAAAAGCTTACAGACAGTTACGTTTGTAAGCTTTTTTTATTTTTTATTTTTTATAACTGATAGTAACGTGATAGTAACGAAAAGTTTTGTAATTTAATTAAGACCCTTAATGATTTTTGTTATTGGGTTCATAATTCATAAAAATAAGCCCTATGTAAATTATATTATATTTGCTTTTACCACGTTTTTTGCCCGGCCATTGTTAAGAAATCTTAATGGTGCTAAAATTGTCCGTTAATATGGGGATAGTATTATTTAACCATAGGAAAAATTGTTGACTTTTTCACAATTAAGCTGTACTATTGTACCACGATACTAATACAATAGTACAATATTTGAATTTAAGGAGAGCATATGAAAATCATTGAAAATATTAAGGCAAAATTATT
>JAVVVT010000006.1:0-32321 GCA_036652515.1 Oscillospiraceae bacterium | reverse complement strand
GTTTCGTCTCAGCCCTTTATTTATCTTAATCAATTGCTTTTCCCCTGGGCGCACAAGTTATCTCTATGGACCACTAACTTTTTATCAATTTGGGCTTATTTATCGGCTATTTGCTGGCATTGCGTGACAAGTAATCTCTTGACTAACAACATCAAGAAAATTATTATAAAATATACTATATGGTGTATAAACGGTTTATGAAAACAGCTATAAGAGATAAAGTGATAACTTGAAAGCAGCAAATAAATACTGAAAACAGTTCAATCAGCTAAAACTGAAAACGGATTTATATATCAAAAAACAATCCGTCGGTTATCTTCTTAAAAGTCGCATAATCGCTTTTGCTATGCTGATAAAAGCTATCACCATCTTTGGAGACATACAAACCGTCCACCTTTATTGTCATAAGGGTCCCGTCGTCAAGGGTGTATTCCAAAATATATTCAGGTGAAAAACTCTCTGCCTTTTTAAAGCTTCGGCTTAAAAAACCGGAAATTTTAAGTGAAGTCTTAAAATCAGGAAGGTCTGCGGGAAATATCTCTACGCTCTCTTCTTTTGACTGGAGGGTGCGAGTAATTTTTACGCCGGTGACATTTTCAGGTTTTAGCGTATGGGAAATAATGGAAATGCCATAGCTTTTGTAAAAAATCACTACCAATAAAACTGCGCTCAAAGTAACGGTGAACGCCGTTTGTAAAAACTTTTTCATAGAAATCCTCTAAGTAAAAATATATTGCCTATGTGTAAAACATTAAAAAATAAGTGCTATTTGTTTTAAGTAACGGTGCTTGTGAAATATAAAGCGGAGCAATCAGCAGTATTTAATGCAAAGCTCGCATATATCTGCCGCCTTGTTGCAGTAAGCACTGGTGTCAAAATTCTGCACCACAAGCTCGTCCATAGCCTTTTCGTCGGCATTATCGCTCATAGCACGAATTATTACAAAGGGAATATCATTTTTGCAGGCGATGTGAGCAATGGCAGCGCCCTCCATCTCTACGCAGTCCGGGTGGCAAAAATTTGTGATAGCTTTTTTTACAGCACTGTCCCCCACAAATTTATCTCCTGTGGCGACTTTTCCAACTATATAGTTTGTCTTGGTTTCATCACAGGCTTCCTGTGCGGCGCTAATCAAACGCTGGTCTGCAAAATAGCTGTTCATATTGGGGTAATGCTGGCTTATCATAGACAGCTCTGCATCGTGGTAAGTGACTTCTTTTGAGATAACCACGTCACCCACACCGATTTTAGGGCTCAAATTGCCTGCGATGCCCGAGTTTATAATGGCATCAATTCCATACTTTGTCACCAAGAGCTGGGTCGCAGCGCCGGCGGCAACTTTGCCCATTCCGCTCTGGCAGACCACAACGGTTTTCCCGTGGAGCTGACCTTTAAATATTTCAAGACCTGCCACCTTGTCGCAGTGCAAGTCGGTGAGTTTGTTTTTAAGTAAAATAACTTCTGTCGGCATAGCGCCGATAACGCCTATTGTCTTCATAAATTCTCCTTAGAAATATTGAATTATATATGTTTTGAAATATGATAAAACCAAACGGCTTCATATCTGATTTGGACAAAAACTATGCTCTGAAATTTTTATCCCAGGGGTCTTTTTCTTTTGGGATGGATTTATCCCAGGGCTCACTACCGTTAAAGGTGTGGGAATACTGCTTGATTTGACTTTTTTTAAAGGGTGGATTATAAGATGAAAGAGAGTGTTTTTGCTTGTAGCCCGTTGCATATTTTTCCTCGTCTGATTGACGATTCACAAAAGCGCCCTCTTTGTCGGCATAATGCTTGTGATTTGAGTAATCGTCGCTCTCACTGTGCTTCTCGTGGGAATAAGAGGAGCTATTGCCATAACTTTGCAAACCTGCGGAGCTATTTTCACGCCTTGGTATCACAGGGGCGACAAAGTTGCGGCTGTACGAAGAGTTTTGAGAGCTGTTTAAAGCAGACCTTTCTTCCAAGGAGGGTATCCTCTCATTGCGCTGTGAGACGAAATCTTCTGCTTTGTCAAATCCGCTATATGTAGAAGGGACATTCAGCTCGCCGCCAAAGTCGTCTTCCATAAGGATTTTAGTCTTTACATAATAGTATAACATTCCGATTATCAAAGGCAATGAAACCACAATAATAATAGATAAAATTAGCCCTAACATCAGTAATCCTCCCTAAGACAAGTGCTTATTTGGGGATAAAATGCACAAAATTGTGCGGACAAACCACTTAAACAGGTGATTTTTTATACGTTAAATCTGAACAAGGTCACGTCGCCGTCCTTCATGACATACTCTTTGCCCTCGCTGCGCACCAAGCCTTTTTCTCTTGCTGCCGCCATAGTTTTGCACGCCATCAAGTCATCAAAAGCTATGATTTCCGCACGGATAAAGCCACGCTCAAAATCCGAGTGAATTTTACCTGCCGCCTGAGGCGCTTTTGTGCCCTTGGTGATTGTCCACGCACGGACTTCTTCCACCCCAGCCGTCAAAAAGCTGATGAGACCTAAAAGGGTGTAGCTCTCCTGAATGAGGGTGTCAAGACCCGACACTTCAAGACCTAACTCCGCTAAAAATTCAGCTTTTTCTTGCCGTGAAAGACTGTTAATATCCTCTTCGATTTTAGCGCAGATAGGCAGACAACCGCTGCCCTCCACCTGGGCTTTTTTTGCCACCAAGGGATAATATTTATTGTTGTCTATGCCGGATAGGAGGTCGTCCTCTGAAAGATTGCAGGCGTATATTATGGGCTTTGCCGAAAGCAGGGGCATCTCTGCAAACCATTCTTTTTCATTGTCTGAGAGACATTCAAAGCTGCGGGCGTTTTTGCCATCGCCCAAATGCTGGGACAATCGCTCTAACATCACAATTAAATCGCCTAAGGATTTATCACCCTTGGCAGCTTTTTTTGAGCGGTCAATGCGTCTGTCTACAATCTCCAAATCAGATAAGACCAGCTCTAAATCAATGGTTTCAATATCACGCAAAGGGTCAACTGTACCCTCAACGTGGATTATATCGTCGCTGTCAAAGCAACGAACCATATGGATTATTGCATCGACTTCACGGATATGGCTCAAAAATTTATTTCCCAAGCCCTCTCCCTTGCTGGCACCCTTTACAAGACCGGCGATATCCACAAATTCAATGGTGGCAGGGGTGTACTTTTTTGGGTTATACATCTGGGCAAGTTTGTCAAGGCGCTCATCAGGCACAGCCACAACCCCCACATTTGGCTCAATTGTGCAGAAAGGAAAGTTTGCACTAGCGGCACCTGCGTTGGTTATTGCATTGAAAAGCGTACTTTTGCCTACGTTTGGCAGGCCTACGATACCTAATTTCATATATTTATACCTCTTAATTATATTTATAGATTGTATATTAAGTATACCATATGTGAACATAGTAAACAAGAATATAAAATTGTGTAAACTACTTTAATTGTTCATATTTTTAAGGTATACTATCAGTATATATACTGTAAAATAACGCCTTGGAGGATAATATGGATAAAGAAAAAATACTCATAGTGGACGACGACAAGAACATATGCGAGCTTTTGCGCCTTTATTTGGAAAAAGAAGGTTACGAGACCTACATTGCATACGACGGAGAAAGTGCCATTTCCCTTTACAGCGAGAAATATGTGGACCTGGTCCTTTTGGACGTAATGATGCCAAGAGTGGACGGCTGGGAGGCTTGCAGGCGCATAAGGGCAAAAGGGAACACCCCTATTATAATGCTCACCGCCAAAGGAGAGACCTTCGACAAGGTTTTAGGATTGGAATTAGGGGCGGACGATTATATTGTCAAGCCTTTTGACACCAAGGAAGTGGTGGCGAGAATAAAAGCCGTTTTGCGCAGAAGTGGCAGAAATAACGGACAGGCAAGCAGCGCAGGGGACGGAGCTTTGGTATTTGATAATTTGGTGGTCAACTTGACCAAGTATGAGCTGAAAGTTCGGGACGAGGTGGTGGACACCCCTCCGAAAGAGTTAGAGTTAATCTATCATTTGGCCTCCAATCCAAACAAGGTTTTTACCCGTGACGCACTTTTAGACGAGGTGTGGGGATTTGAGTACTACGGCGACAGCCGCACTATTGACGTGCATATCAAACGTCTTCGTGAAAAGTTGGAGGGCGTCAGTGACGAGTGGAGCCTAAAAACTGTTTGGGGCGTGGGATACAAGTTCGAATTAAAAGAATAAATCAACATAAATATAATACAAGGGGCGAGATAAATTCACCCCTTATTTAAGGAATTTTAAATGCGAAAAACTATTGTTTCACGGTTCTTCTCGGCGACAAGCTTGTTAATAGTGACCTCAATCAGTGTATTGGGCGTATTTTTTATGTTCTTTGCCAACAAATATTTTCGCACAGAGAGACTGAATATTTTAAATTTATGTGTGAGCAACGCAGAGCAAACTTATCTTGCCTCAATGGACAACAATGTTTTAACCCAAGAGGAAAAAATATATGAGCTAAGAGAAAATCTTCGCCTCATCTCAAACACCACCTCCACAATAGTGTTCGTCACGGACAAACAGGGGCTGTGCATAGTGTGTACAGAGCCTATGGCTTGCCCTCATATAGGCAGTATAATCCCAGAGACAGCGGTTAAAATGCTGGACGCCACAGAAAAAAGCGTGCAGCTGAATGACAGCTTTGCCGATATGTACGACGGATATTATTTCACTGTGGGCAGGGCGGTGAGGGATAGAGAAAATCGCATTTCCGGTTATATTTTTGCCTCTTCAGACGCCTCAAGTATGACGGTATTTACCAATGCGCTCCTCTCTATGTTTATGATAAGCGCAGGGGTTATGCTGCTGATTTCCAGCGTGGTTTCCATTTGGGTCACTTCCAAGCTCACGACCCCTTTAAGAAATATTTCAGAGGTGGCTAAAAAGTTCAGCCAAGGGGATTTCTCCGCCAGGGTGGCGGTGGAGGGTGACGATGAGATAGCAAGGCTGGCGTACATCTTCAATCAGATGGCGAGCTTTGTTGAGAACAACGAAAAATCACGCTCCAGCTTTGTGGCGAATATCGCCCACGAGCTGCGCACACCTATGACCAGTATCAAGGGCTTTGTGGACGGCATACGGGACGGGACAATTCCACCTGAGCAAGAGCAAAAATATTTAAGGGTGATAAGTGATGAGGTTGGAAGATTGGCAAGACTTACCAATAGTATGCTTGACATCTCTAAATTAGAGAGCGGCGAATTTATAATGAACGTGAAAAAATATAATATATGGGACACGATTGCCGCTGTTGCGTTTGCCTTTGAAAATCGCATTGAGAATGCAGGCATCGTACTAAAAGGCTTTAAGCCCCAAAAGATTTTGGTCAGTGCCGATCAGGATATTATTCATCAAGTTGTGTATAATATTTTTGACAATGCACTTAAATTTACTCCCGACGGAGGCGAGATAACCTTCGATGTGACAGAGGACAGGGCGGCAAGCTCTGTGGTTATAAAAATACGAAATTCCGGTCAAGGGATAAGCCAAGAGGCATTGCCCTATGTTTTCGAGCGATTTTATAAGGCGGACGTCAGCCGAAGTGTCCACACAAAAGGCGCAGGAATTGGGCTTTTCATAGCTAAAACCTTGGTTCAGCGCTCCGGGGGAGAGATTGCCGTGGAGAGCGAAGAGGGAAAATATACCGAGTTTATATTCTCCTTACCCAGCGCAAAACCCCAGTAAAATAAGCAATAGACAGCCGTTTAGCTTATAAAGCGAAAACAAAAGTGAAATATATAAGAAAAGAAGCTAAGATACAAATTTTTTTCACAAATACGGCTTATCATAGCTTACAAAGACAGTCATTGAGATAGCAAAAAAATATTGTTTTTCCCATATAATGACTTTATTTTTAAATTATGTGCGAGGAAGAGAGACATATGAACAGTTCAAATAAAAAACGCAGATGGCCCATAGCAGCATTGATGTTGGGAGTTGTATGTATAAGCCTGTTTGGCGGCATATATTTGGGTAAGTATTACACAGACAGCAGATTGTTAAACTCTGTCAAAGGGTATTTTAATATCAACCCCTCTAACACTTCAAAGGACTCAGAGGCTATTATCGAATTAAAGCCCATACCGGAAGTGGGCGACACAGGATACGGCACCACGGAGATATATGACAAGGTAAACCCTTCTGTGGTTAATATAAATGTCTACGCAGGCAATTCCGTTTCGCCTATGAGCAAGGGCACGGGAATAATAATGAACAAAGATGGATATATCATCACCAACGCTCATGTGGTCAGTGGCGGAAATAGTGTAAATGTGATTTTTTATGACGGCACACAGGCTCGAGGCACTATTGTAGGCGCCGATGTGGAGACTGATTTAGCTGTCATAAAGGTGGAAAAATCGGGACTGTCTCCGGCGGAGTTCGGCGACAGCAACTTGGTGAAGATAGGCGAGAGAGCCATAGTAATAGGTAATGCGGGAGGACTTTCCAGCACCCTTACTCAAGGCGTTGTGTCAGGGCTTGACCGTGATTTGGACAGGGGCTCAAGGAGCTTGAAACTCATTCAAATCGACGCCGCAATAAACCCCGGAAACTCCGGTGGTCCACTGGTCAATCGCTATGGACAGGTGATTGGAATAACCTCCTCCAAGATAGCGAGTTTGGACTATGAGGGCATAGGTTTTGCAATCCCCATAACAGGGGCTTTACCGGTTATTGAGAGCATTATAAAATATGGCTATGTCACAGGCAGAGCGGTTTTGGGCGTACAGATTATTGAGTTGAATGACTCCAACGGTCCTGCCAATGGACTGCCGGACAAGGGAGCCTATATCGCCTCCATAAACGAGGGCAGCGACCTTATCAAAAAGGGTGTGCGTGAGAGAGATGTCATCATAGAGGCAAACGGCGTGGAGATAAAAAACACAGATATTCTCTTGACAGAGCTTGAAAAATATTCTCCGGGTGATATTTTCAATATGAAAATCTATCGTGCGGACACAGACCAAACTTTCTCCGTGGACGTTATCCTTTCAGAGTCAAAATAAAATAATAAAAAATGCCAAAAAATGAATGGCCCCAATTTGTACAGATAGTGCGAATTGGGGCTGTTCATTTTTTTTGCGGCTCAATGGCAATGTTGTGGTAAGAGATGAACAAAGCTTTTTTATTTCGGTAGCCTTTTTTAGAGGAACAATTGCATTACAAATAAAAATTTGATATACTGTAATTCAATAATTCCTTGGAGTATCTGATAAATTAAACAGCGGCAGCACGCCCTATAAAATAACTGTAAAGCGCAAAGAGGTTAGTGTATGAACATAAAAAATAGCAATCTGAAAAAAGTATTGTTGGGTATGCTGCTTGGAGCTATCGCATTTCTGATGATATATGGGTTTGCACCCATAAATGTTACAAATGATGAATTTTTAACCCGTGGGTATATTGAGAGGGACGCCATACAGCACTATACGGGCTGGATGCTGTACCGTGACAGCCCCTGGCAATACCCAATAGGTGTGGGGAGCGACTTGCAGTACCCGGTAGGTGCCAGTGTGGCGTACACAGACAGTATACCGCTGTTTGCAATCATATTTAAGGCGTTATCTCCCATACTGCCAAATACATTTCAATATTTTGGAATATTTGCGTTTATGTCATTTGCTTTTATGGGGGCGAGTGCAGCCCTGCTCTTAGGGCTTTTTACGGAAAATTTTCTTAGAATTGCTATGGGGGTTTTGCCTTTTGTTTTTAGCCCCATAATGATAGAGCGAGCGTTTAGGCACACGGCTTTGTCGGCGCAGTTTCTTATAGTTATAAGCTTGTATGTGTACTTTAAAAATCAAGGCAAAGGGGAAAAGACATATACCCCATATATTTTTATAACTATTGCGGCATTAGCCATACACCCTTACTTTTTACCCCTGTGCTATGCAGTTATGTTCGCAGATGTGATTCAACCGATTTTTCAAAAAAAATCCATATTTTCAGGGGTGAAAGCCCTTGGAATATCGCTGGTGATAACGGTGGTACTGGCTCATGCCATAGGATTTTTTTACACACCTGTGGGGGCGGGAATATCAGGTGAATACGGATATTTTTCATGGAACCTAAATAGCTTTTTCAACCCTACAAGCAAGGGCGTTGACAATTGGTCCAGGCTGATTCCCCCACTTGCGCAGCTAAGGGGAAATTATGAGAGCTTTACCTATTTGGGACTTGGGGTATTGATAGCCTTCCCGATTTTATTTATATTGAATATAAAGCAGCTGCCGAAGCTTATAAAAGAAAATTTTGCACTGCTGTTATGCTGTATCGCTTTAGCCATTTTTGCAATAACCGGAGGGGTGACATTTTTTGCACATATCAGAAACATTCCACTTCCGCAAAAAATAGTAAATGTTGCCAATACATTCCGAGCCAGTGGGAGAATGATGTGGCTGTTGTGGTATTTGATTGTGATGTTTACTTCGGTATGGCTCATTCAATTAAAAATCAAATACGCCGATATTGCTTTGCTTATAGTATGCGCTGTCCAATTGTTTGATATATCAGGGGCAATCTTGGAAAAACATAGGACTTTCAGTGATTATCCAAATAATTTAAAAGATTTGAGCCGCTTGGAGAGCCCGTTTTGGGAAAACAATATCAACAAAGTTGAAATGGTTGAAAGTTTTGATGACGACGGTATAGTTGCCTGTTTGGAAATTGCAAATATGGCAGCTAAAAACGGCGTTAAGAGCCGTCTTGACATAGGCGCAAGATATGATATAAAATACACAAAACAAACCTCAGATGAGGTTATTCAGCTGTTGCAAAGCCGTCACAAGTTTGATGATAAAATCCTGTATGTAAGCGATAATCTGTACGATTTTAATGAGTTTGAATTGTATGATGATATTATTGTGGGGATAGTTGATAAAATGTTGGTGGTCACCTCAAATAAAAATATTGATACGTCAGGTATGAAGGCTGTTTTGCCAAATAACATCTTTGCGGAAAGCCTCGGTGGTGTGAGCGAAGAAAAAAATGTAATTTCAATTGACAACAGACCAAAGGTGGAAAAAATTCTCGAAAACGCAGATACCATATCTAACGAAAGAGGAGAGGTCTTGAAAATCAAAGAGATAAAAATACAGAGCGATTATATAGAGATATATGTGGAGCCATCGGACATCATAAAGAATTTTGCATACAACCACACGCTGTTTGTCAATTATGACTGATCATATGGGAGCGTAAAAATAAGGGCGAGGACTTGGATAAGGATTATTATTCCACTTACAGAGGAGAAAAAATGCGATTTGAAAGAGTGAAGGAACACCTAAATAAGTTTAAAATTTTATATATGACGGCGTTGCTTATAATTCCAATTCTAATAAGTGTTTTATGGGTGGGTTATGAGGAAACACCCAAGGCAGGGGAGAAGACAAGGAATATATATATAAACGAGACCATAGACGGAACATCACTCCCACTGAGGGAAGGTGTGGTTGTGGAGCAAAAAATTATCACAGACGAGAGCGTTTATGCCGTAGTTCTAAGCTTTCATACCTGGGAAAAAGTTTTAAATGGGACGGTATTTTTGGAGATTAAAGACCAGGCGAACCAAGTTATCGCCAAGTCCTCTGTGGATATGACACAGCTGTTAAACGACACCTTTTATGGCTTTTTGCTGGATAATCCAATAGAGGGAAAAAAGGGGCAAAAGCTCTCGATTGACGTGTTCGCAAGCCCTGCAAGCGAACAGGATATTTTATGTGTCAACAAACTGTCCGATAAACAAAAATGGCAAAATAAAATTGAGAGCCAGGCAGACGACACAAGCGCAACCCTCAGCAATTTCAATTTGTACGAAGACGGAAAAGAAACCCAAGGAATTATTGCGCTGAAATTGGTCACAGACCGCAGCGGAGATTTTATATTCAGCTTTTATGGCCTTGTGGCGGCTTTCCTGATTGCCATTGTGGTGGTGGCGGTGATTGGACTGTATGTGTTTAAGCTGAAGCCCCACCAAAGTTTCTTTGTATTGGCTATACTTTTAGGCATAGCCTACTCCATTGCATTGCCGCCTTACACGGCTCCCGATGAGGCGGTGCATATAAACACAGCCTATGGATATTCAAACGTGATGATGGGAGAAAAATTTAAAAATGCCCAGGGCGCTCTTATGGTGAGAAAAGGTGATTTAGAAACCGCCGATTTAAAAGGTGAGTTTTCGGTTTTTTCTTACAGGTGGATGTATGAAGGTATGTCAAAACAAATGTCCTCGGAAGACTTGAGTTTGATCCCTTTTTCGGGAAAAGATGCCAGAACAGCGGAGGAGCTCCCATTTTTCCTATATGCTCCCCAAGCGCTGGGGGTGTTTATAGCAAGGGTGCTGAAACTAAACTCCGCATGGCTCTTCACAATGGGCCGGATGATGAATTTAATAGCATATGCGCTTATTGTGGCGTTTGCAATAAAAATAGCGCCCATAGGCAAAAATATTTTAATCGCAGTGGGGCTCTTGCCTATGACACTTCATTTGGCAAGCTCATTCTCCTATGACACGATGGTAATCTCGTTTGCATTTTTATTTATAGCCACCTGCCTGTACCTTGCAAAAGGGGAAAGGCAAGTGAAGATTAAAGATATGATTATCCTGTCTGCCGCAGCGTTTTTCTTAGCCCCCAGCAAGGGAATTTATATTTTTATCTGTGGACTTTGTTTGATTATCCCAATGGGGAAATTTGCTGAAAAAAGAGATTATTTTATTGGACAAGGACTGGTTTTTGCCACTAGCATAGCCTCGACGATTTTCTATAATTTGAACCAAATCAAGAGCTATGTTAAAATTGCACCGGAGCAGCTATCAGTGCAAGCCCAGCAGGTGGCGGTGAGCGCCCCTCCCATTGAGGGTATATGGGGAGGCACAGAGTTTTACAATTTAAGCTATATACTCACACATCTTTCAGACACCATAAAACTTGTTTTGAACACTTTACAGGAGCAAACTGCCTTCTTAATTCAAAGTATGGTGGGTGGAAGGCTGGGAGAGATTATATTCGGCAGAATAAACATCAGCTGGATTTTGGTGGTGGTGCTGATTGTAATTCTTTTGCTATCCACGCTCAAAACGGAAGATGAAATGCAACTTTCCCAGCCCCAAAAAGCGTGGTCGGGAGTGGTGGTCGCCTGTGTTACGGCAGCAATGTTTTTGATGTGTATTTTTTGGACGTACACATGGCTGGACTCAATCTGGGGCCTGCAAGGGCGATATCTGCTGCCTGCTTTGCCCTTGCTCCTTTTGATAATGCAGAACAGAACAATAGTGGTGAAAAAAGATATTTCAAAAGCGCTTCAGTTGTTCCTAACAGTCACACAGGTCTTTGTGATTTTGAATATATTTGTAATTATACTTTGAGTATTGATATAAAAATAAATTTTCATAATGAATATTTGTATAGATTATCCAATAATACGGCAATAAAAAAATGCCACTTATGCGAAAGCATAGGTGGCATTTTGATAGTTAGATAAAATGTATTAAATATTCACACAAACAAAAGATATCACACGTTTGCGTAGTTGTCAAAATAGCCTTGGATAAATATGACAGGCGTGCCCTTGTCTCCGCTTCCGCTGGTCAAGTCGCAAAGTGAACCAATGAGGTCGGTGAGCTGGCGTGGTGTTGTGCCCTGGCTCTCCATTTTACCCATAAGGTCGGTGCCTTTGTGAGCAATATAACTAGTCATTGCGGCATTGAGCTCCTCACCGCTAAGGTCTGCAAATTGGTTGTCAGCAAGATATTTCAATTTTAACTCGCTGGGCAGACCGATCAGCCCGTCGGTGTAGCCGGGAGAAACCACAGGGTCGGCAAGTTCCCAAATTTTGCCCTGAGGGTCTTTAAAGGCGCCGTCGCCGTAAACCAAGACCTCCATTTTTTTGCCTGTCGCCGCCAAGATGCTCTCCTGTAAAGCCAAAGAAAATTCTTTGGCGAGACGTGGAAACAGCTTTACAGTTTCTTCTGTCGCTTTGTTGGAGCCTAAAAGCCCGTATTTGTCATTGTAGCCACTGCCATCTATGGGTGAGGTCAATATGTCATCAAGCCCCAGCACCAATTTAGCACCGCCATTTTTGAGCAGGCGCTTGCTTCTTTCACGGGAGTGAATATCAGCGCAAAGCACACAATCGGTGTATTTTAAAATATCCGTTGCGTGGTTTGAAAAGATGACCTCCACCTGGCAGCCCTCGCCCATTATAAGTTGCTTGTAGTATTCCACATAGTCAACCTGTGTAAAAGGGTGGGGATTTTTGCCAAAATTGTCACGGTACATTTTTTCGTCCATGATAGTCGCCCATGGATTTATACCCTTTTCGTCCAACTGGTCAAGTGAAACCAAATGATTTCCCACCTCGTCAGATGGGTAGCTGAGCATAAGGACGATTTTTTTTGCCCCTCTTGCGATACCCTTTAAAACGATTGAAAAACGATTTCTTGACAGAATAGGGAAAATGAGCCCAATGGTCTCTTCGCCGTACTTCGCCTTTATATCCTTAGCAATGTCCTCGCAAGAGGCGTAGTTGCCCTGCGCTCTGGCTACAACTGCTTCGGTGACACCCACAACATCTCTGTCGTGCAAAGTGATGTTCTCCTCTTTGAAGGCATCTAACAGGCTATGGGTGACGATTTTGACCAAATCATCTCCCTTGCGTATAATAGGGGTTCTGATACCTCTTGATACTGCGCCAACGGTTCTTGACATAAAATTTTCCTCCACCTTATAAATTTAGAATAAGTCTCTTGCCAACGTAATATTATAAAGCATACTCGTGTAAAATTCAAGTTAGAATTGACAGCGCAGCCCTTATATTTAAAAGATTGTAAGAAATACAAAAAAATATGGCCATTTTTCGGTAAATATAACTTTTCATACAAAAATTCTACCTTTCATCTTTATAAATTTTGAAATATATGTTAATATATCAGATATATATGATAATGTGTGATTTTAACGCATTTTTATTTTTGCAACAGAGTTATGGAGAGAATATGGACAAGCTAAAAAAAGAAGTGGCAGAGTTTGATATAAACCGCATGACTATGATAATTATAGGCGTGCTGTTGGTCTTGATAAAATTGGCGCTGAGTTATTCTCAGTACGCCACCATATACCCGCCATTGGCACCTCTTGATGACGACCTTATGTTCAGGGCGGCGCAAAGCGTTGCGAAGGGGAATTGGCTGGGGGAATACAGCTATCTAACTATCTCAAAACATATGTTTTTCAGCTTGTGGCTGGCTTTTTTGCATATCATAAAAATTCCCTATATGGTTGGAAATATGGCGCTGTGGGCGCTGGCGGCACTATGTTTCACAGTGGCATTTTGCCCTGTGTTGAAAAGAAATTGGGGCAAACTGTTTATGTTTGCAGGTATTCTGTACAACCCGGCGATTAGTGCACAATTTTCCACCAGAATATACAGGGACAGCATATTCCCCGCCCTATGCGTTTTCTTTTTTGCCGGAGTGATAGCAGTGGGATTGCGATATAAACAGCCCTTAAAAAAATTGTGTGGCTGGTTAGCGATGTATGGCGCAGCCTTCGGTTTGATTTTCTTATGCCGTGAAGACGGGGTTTGGGTGCTTCCTTTTTGGGCGGTGGCATTTTTAGTATTGTCATTTATAGTTTTAAAAGAAAAAAGTAGCAGACGTGTGGGAAAAATTGTAGGATTAATAGCGCCATTTATAATCTCGGGGGCGATAATAGCCTCATACTGCTTTATGAATTATGAGTACTACGGACGTTTTATAGTGAGCGATTTTACCAGCGCAGAATTTAAGAGCGCATACGGGGCGCTAACGTCATTAAAACAGGACAATTGGCAGCCCATTGTGGCAGTGCCGGAAGATGTGAGAGCTGATGTGTACCGTGAGGTTCCAATGTTTTCTCCTGTGGAGGAAGAACTGAAAAATCCGCATTTAGAAAATTCATTTATGCATAAAACCTTGTGTGATTACAGCTCGGGATCTTTTTACTGGGCACTAAGGACGGCATTAAATAATTTAGGGGTGTATGACAGCCCTCAAACGGCGCAAATCTATCTTGAAAATCTTACCGCAGAAATTCAAAAGGCTGTGGACGAGGGGCGCCTTGTCACTGAAAACGGCAAAAATAAATTGCGCAAATCAGTCACTCCGCCTATAAAAATTCAATATGTTCCCTCGGTTTTCAAAGAGGGCATAAAAAGCTTTCTTACAGTTATGTCCTTTGAACAATGCGACCCTGTGGCAGAGATGGCGGTGGGAAGTGCTGAGGAAATTGAGCCTGTTGAAGAGTTTATAAGACAAAAAGGGGCGAGAGCACGAAAAGAAAATACAACACAGCTATATTTTGGACCCATACGCAAAGTTACCCACGGTTTTTTAAAAGCAATGGTATGGGTGTACAGAATTTGCATACCAATAATGTTTGTGATAACAATTTTTTGGCAAATTAAGCAGGTAAATGTGGACCTGTGCGATAAAAAGTTTACAGTGGAAAGTATGCTTAATATCATCTTGGCAGGACTTGTGGGAATGAGCCTTTTGCGCTGTGCTATGATAGCGTTTGTAGAGGTGTCATCATTTGGGATAGGCACATATGCTATGTACCTGTCCACAGTTCATCCGCTTTTGATAGCATATTGCTTTGTGGGGTTCAACAAAACTTTTGAAAATTGAATTTCAGATTAATACAGACGATATTAGAAAAGACTATTGCCCTAAAGGGTAAAGAGCAATCGGTTAACATAACCAAAAGCTTACGAGGTAATTATGGAAGAGATAAGTAGATTTTTAAAAACCAAATCCACGGCTATGGCACTTTTCTTGTCGGCATTTGTGGACATAGGACTGGGAATTTTAATCTTGGCGGATAAGAGCTTTTTCGTAAAGAGCGTCTCGGTCATCTTCATATTATATTTTGCGGTGCATTTTATAGGGGCGCTGTTCGGGGTTTTATTCTCATTTTCCAAGGGGCTGAAAAAAATTCTTTCAAAACTCATATACGCATTTTTGAGCTTTGTGATGCTGAACTTTGTATATTTTAATATAGGCAAAGGGTGGGGTCTTGTTCCGCTTATAATGTCAATATGGGCGATGGTGACAGGAATGTCCGATATGATATCTTTTTTACAATATCGCAAAGAGAAATCCACGGCGCCTATGAGATATTTGATAGCGGCAATTTTAAATTTCGGATTTGGCGTAAGCTTTATAAAAAACCTTTATGATGCCATACCGGTCAGTCTTACGGTGATGGCGGTGTATATGCTCTTAATGGGCGTCACAACCCTTCTTGACGGGGTTTCGGCCGCTCTACCGGGCAATGTTAAGACAAAGTTAAAGAGCAGAGTGCGCTTGAGCTTGCCCCCATACATCACAGCGTTAATACCGGCAAGTGTTCTTGGCAGCATAAACGAATACTTTCAGCAGGCAGGGGGACTGGATATGGACCTGTCCTCAATTCAAGGGGATATGACGCCTAATGTAGAGGTGTTTGTCCACGTTTCACCAAAGGGGACAGGCGCTTTTGGCCACGTTGATTTAGCCATAAAGGACAAGGTTGTCAGTTTTGGCGGTTATGATATGGACAGTATGAAATTAGGCGGAGGAATTGGAATAGGGGTTATTTTTGAACATTTTAAAAAGGGAGAATACATCAAATTTTGTCAGAAAGAATCAGATAAAACCCTCTTCGGCTTTGGGCTGGTGATGACTGAGGAGGAGATAGCTCTGATGGAGGCAAAGCTTGAAGAGATAAAGAGCAGAGGGTATATTTGGAAGTGCAAGGCGCAAATAGCCGTTGAGGGCGGCGGCTCCGGCGAAGAATTTGAGGATTATGCCAGTCGATTGTACCTATCAACCGGGGCAGTGTACCATAAATTCCACTCGGGACAGTTCAAATACTACTGGCTTATGGGGACAAACTGTGTAAAGATGGCGGACACCATACTTTCCAGTTGCGGTCTTGATACCATAGTGGCAGGTGTCATCACCCCCGGCACTTACTACACATATCTGAATAAAGAATTTAAGCGGCAGGGTAGCCGTGTGGTAAAAAGAGAGGTATATTATTTATCTTCCAAAGAGGCGGAAGAAAGATAGGAATTGCTTTGCCGTCCACGGTCTTAACAGCAATAGGTTGAGACATTGCTATATAATCTACCATTGACTTTGAGCCGATAATTGCCCTTTCGTCCACGGTCTTAATAGCGACAGGTTGAGACATAGCATACCCTTGACTTTGAGCCGATAATTGCTTTTCGTCCACTGCCTTGATATCGACAGGTAGCGACATAGCTATATAATCTACCCTTGAGCAAATTTATATACAAACAATATAAAATATGAAAATTACAGATAATTGATAATTAATCTTTTCTATATTTACTAATTGTGATAGAATAAATATAGGAATAGTTTTGCTACACAGCGCATAACATTCGAGGTCGGTAAAACCGTTTTGTCCATACGGGCAAATGAAGGAGGATTTATGATAAAATACATAGGCACAGCTGCCTCAGGCGGTATGTCAATAGGAAAGATGAAAATTATAAATCGCAGAATTACCGGCTTCAAGCGTGTTGTGCTTGCAACTCACCGTGAAAAAGCCCTGTTTGAAGCCGCTCTTATTTTGGCGAAGGACGAACTCCGCCAGCTGATGCTGTCATCTGACAGACAGCACCAAGATATATTGAATTTCCAGCTTGTTTTGTTAGACGACGTGGGGCTGAACAAAATGGTTCAGGATTATATCCAGCAAGGGCACGGGGGCGCAAGGTCGGTGGAGGAGGCAATGGAAGAATATTGCCACCGCATAAAGAGCATAAACGACAGCTATTTGGCGGAGCGCTCCAGTGATATCCGTGATGTATTGACCAGAATGGTGGATATTTTGGACGGAAGAAACCGTGAGCGATTTACTTTAAGTGAACCCTCGGTGATAGTGGCAGATGAAATATTGCCCAGCGATTTAGCCACAATTGACCGCAAATATGCACTGGGATTTGTCACGGTGGGCGGCAGCTATCAAAACCACGCCAATATCATAGCGAGGACTATGGGTATACCCTCTGTCTGCGGTATGAACAGCGAGATTTTAAACCCCTTGAACAGCGGAAAAATCATTGCCCTTGACGGGTATAGCGGAGAAGTTTTCATCAGCCCAAACGAGGCGACTATCGCCCTTTTCAACCATAAAATGCACCTTGAGCAGAGGGCAAAGCTCTCTCTCATAGCCATAAAAGAGCAGGCTGTACTAGCGAGCAACGGAGAACAGGTGCAGATTTTTGCCAACTGCAATGACCCCTCGGACATAACATTGGCTTTAAACAATGGAGCGGACGGGGTGGGCTTAGTGCGCAGCGAGATACTCTTTATGAAAACTCAAGAGCCCACAGAGCAGGTTCAGTATGAGTTTTACAGCCAGTGCGTGCAAGCGGCAAAAGGCAAACCCGTGACAATCAGAACTTTTGATATAGGGGCGGATAAACAGGTGGGTGAAATCTCTTTGGACAAAGAGCCAAACCCGGCCTTGGGTCTGCGTGGAATAAGGCTGATGTACCGCCACAGGGATTTATTTGCCACCCAGCTCAGAGCGCTGTACAAGGCGGCAAATGACAACGGCGAGATAAATGTGATGTTGCCTATGGTGTGCATAGAAAAAGATGTGGTTGACTATTTGAATATGGCAGAACAGGTGAAGAAAGAGCTTTACAACAGCGGAGAAATCACCTTGGATAAAATAAAATGGGGCATTATGATAGAGACACCTGCCGCCGCTTTAATCAGCGATGTGCTGGCAAACTATGTGGATTTTTTCAGCATAGGCACCAACGATTTGACCCAGTACACACTGGCGGCTGACAGGCTCAATTTGGACACTTCCCCCTATTATGACCCCCTGCACCCATCGGTGTTAAAACTTATGGAAATCACCCTTCAAAACGCTGTGGCAAAGGGGATAAAGGTGAGCGTATGCGGCGAGAGCGCCTCAGATGCAATCTGCGCAAAAACCTATGTGGAGATGGGAATACGGTGCCTGTCAATGGCACAAAACGCTATGATACCCATAAAACAGCACCTTATTGACGGGCTGTGCAAGCTCTCTGATGAAGAAAAAGAAGAGCAGAAGGTATGATATGGCGGCGTTTTCATATATAATAATCCAATATCAAAGCTTGAAAAAAGAAATAAACCAAAAAGTTTTTTGAAATCCATACAAATTTAAAAAAACAGTAGAAATTTTCACAAAATCGTGTTATCATTATACTAAACAAAGGATATGAAATATTATCGTATGCCTTTTCCATATTCAATACATAAGGAGGGTAAGTTATGAAACTTATATTTGCTATTATCAATAAAGAGGATTCTACGGAGGTTTCTCAGGCGTTGACCAAAGCTAAATTCTCTGTGACTAAGCTGGCTACGACAGGTGGCTTCCTTATGGCAGGAAATATCACCCTTATCATCGGTACACAGAATGAAAAGGTAGATGAAGTTATCACAATTATCGAGAAACATTCACAGCAGAGAACAGAAATTGTCCCCTCAACAGCCACATACGGTATCGGTGTCACCACCGCTTTCCCGTTGGAGGTCACAGTGGGCGGAGCAACCATTTTTGTTGTAGACGTTGAAAGATTTGAAAAGGTATAATGCTTTTAAATTCATTTGTGGGTAATAATAACATTAAAGAGAGCCTCCTTGGTGCTTTAACATCAGGGCGGCTTTCTCACGGTCTGCTTATTGTGGGAACAAAGGGTCTGGGGGTAAATCATTTTGCCCGTTTACTCGCCGGTGACATCATAGGGGCAAAAGATATATCCCAGATAGAAGAGGGCAAAAGTCCCGTGGTGCAGACCATAACAGGCGAGGGGCTGAGCGGTCAAATCAAGGTGGAAAAAATAAGGCAGATTAACGATAATGTTAATTTCTCCTCCATAAATGGAGAAAAACGTGTGGTGATAATTGAAAATTGCGAAAATTTCAATCAAAATTCAGCCAACGCTCTTCTGAAAAATTTAGAGGAGCCCAAAGACGATATCACCTATATTTTGACCACAAATGATGCCAGCGCCATTCTGCCCACTATACGCAGTCGATGTGGGGTGTATACAATATTTCCCCCCTCTTACAGTGAGGGAGTCCCCTACCTTGAAAAAATCAGCGGGGACAAAGGGGCGATAGAGGCACTTATAAAAATTTACGGAATGAACATCGGTAAGATAACCATGGCTCTCAAAGATGAAAAGCGTTATGCAATATTGCAAAATGCCATTGAGATGTTCAATGTTATCAAACGAAAAGATACTTATGAGCTGACCAAGATGTGCTTTGCCTACAACAAAAAAAAGGACGATTTTCGGCTGCTTTTACAGGATTTGACAGATATAGCCGATAAAAATATCACCGCCGAAAGTGTGAATTTGCTCACCACGGTGCAAAAATATCAGTCTATTTTAAAGACAAATGCCGGATTAAACCTAATTATTGAAAATTTTGCCTTAGAAGCTGTAAAATAATTTGATTTTTTGCTCCATATTATATACAATGGTATAAGTACCATTAAAAAATCAGGAAGGATTGTGCAGGCGTTGGTCTGTGCTTTGAGATATATGACAAAAGTTGTGGGTATTCGCTTTAAAACAGGGGGCAAAGTTTACTTTTTTGACCCTTTGGAGTTTGAGATAAAAAAAGATGATTATGCGATTGTGGACACAGCCCGTGGGCTGGAATGTGGCTTGGTGGTTCAAGACGTACACAATGAGGACAGCGAGAAGATAATCAAGCCCTTGAAGGCGGTCACACGAATTGCCACAAAGCAGGACGTTGACAAGATGAACCAAAATCGCCGAGACGAAAAAAGGGCATTTGATGTCTGTCTTGAAAAGATTGAAAAGCATAAGCTTGAGATGAAACTCATCGATGTGGAATACACTTTTGACCGCAGCAAGGTGCTGTTTTATTTCACTGCGGACGGACGGGTGGATTTTCGTGAATTGGTCAAGGAGTTGGCACAGGTTTTCCGCACCCGAATTGAATTGCGCCAGATAGGTGTTCGAGACGAGAGCAAGATGATGGGCGGAATAGGCGTTTGCGGACAAGAATTTTGTTGCTCCAGATTTTTGGGAGATTTTACCCCTGTTAGCATCAAGATGGCAAAAGAGCAAGGGCTCTCTTTAAACCCCACCAAGATAAGCGGTAGCTGTGGCAGGCTTATGTGCTGCTTGAGCTATGAGCAAAACGCATATGAGTACCTGAACAGCATCACTCCCGGCACGGGCTCGCTTGTAAAGACCGAGGAGGGTACCGGCATTGTCAGCGATGTAAATTTGCTCTGCGGCAAGTTGAAAGTCCGCCTTGACAAAAATCGTGATGGAGCACCAAAAGAATTTATGCTCAAAGATGTGACGATTTTAAGACGTGCCAACAGCAAAGGCTTTCAAGACCGTCAGGTGGAAAAGGAACTGAAAAAGTTAGAGGATTAAGCTGCGAGATATACAGTTTTTACAAAATATAGACAGTTGATAAATAAATTATGGCTATTCGTTGAAATTTACGAAAAAGACTTGCATAAGTGAAAACTATATAGTAGACTGATACTCGAAATTGATATTTTGTCGCACAGCGGCTTAATATATAGATAAAAAATTTTTAAACGGAGGTATACAATTATGGCACACAAAATCAGCGACGCTTGCATTTCATGCGGCAGCTGCGAAGCAGCTTGCCCGGTAGGAGCTATCTCACAGGGTGATGATCACTACGTTATCGACGCAGATGCTTGCATTGACTGCGGCGCTTGCGCAGGCGAATGTCCGGTAGGAGCTATTGAGAAAGCTTAATTTCTAAGCTTAAAGGCTTGTCTTTGACGAGCCTTTTTGTTTGCAAAAAAATGCCACCGTTACAAGACATAAATTTTCCGCAAAAGGAAAGAGACCCGATTGTTCGGGCCTCTTCCGGGGGAAGTATATTTTATTAAGAGGAGAGAAACTTTCATATTTACAACTATATTATAATGCTCATTTGTGATAGTAGTGTTAAAATTCTGTAAATTATTACAAAAAAGTTACAAATATGAAAATTTTGCCAATTTTGAGCTATTCGGTTATCCCCTTATCACGCAAAACTACAAAAGAGCCGTCCGGTTCTTTTATAGTCACGTTATTGAGCTGGTCTACAACATTTTTTCTGAAAGATTTAACGTATTCCTGTCTCAGTTTCACCTGCTCGTCTTTTTCTTCATGGGTAAGACCTTCCGTTTGGCTTTTATGGTAGAGCTCATTTATCCGTTCAATTCGCTTGTCAAGCATATAAATCCTCCTGTAAAATTCGTATAAATATTGTACCACAATAAAAAAAATAAACAAGTGGTACAAAAAATTCACATATTTTCATTTAATTTGTGGTATACTTGAAAATTATCAGAGTTATATAGTGTATAACTAACAGCCGATAAAGAGAGGTTAAGCTTTGAAAGAAAAACAAATAAAAAGATATACCGTGGGAGAAGAAGTTTTCAACAGTGTCACTCATGGAGTGGGCGCTTTATTGTCGGTCATCGGGGCATCTGTAATGGTGACCCTCGCCGCTTGTTTTGGGGACAGAAATGCCGTTATAAGCAGTGTGGTTTTTGGATTATCGATGGTGATGCTTTACACCATGTCTACACTTTATCACGCTTTCCCATTTACCAAGGTGAAAGAGCTCTTCAGAGTTTTTGACCATGCGTCTATCCCAATACTCATCGCAGGAACCTATACCCCCTTTTGCACAATCGGTTTACAGGGCAATAAAAAGGGTAGTATAGTGATTATTGCTGTGTGGGCGTGCGCATTTTTGTGCATTTTAATGAACGCTATAAGCCTTGAAAAAACCGAAAAAATAACCTTGGCGCTCTACCTAATAATGGGTTGGGCTATTGTTTTTGTGATAAAAGACGTCATAGCAATTTTGCCACGGAATGCGTTTATACTGCTGCTGCTTGGCGGATTGTCCTACACTGTGGGAGTGGTGTTTTATAAAATGACCAAGGTTAAATATATGCACAGCGTATGGCATTTATTTGTGGCGCTGGGCAGCATTTTACATTATCTTTGTGTTGTGATATATGTTTTGCCAATGTCGTATTGATTTAGGATAAAAAATATGGTAATATATTCAGGCAGGATTAAAAAACTGCCATATGGAGATGTAGCATAGTCCGGTCGAATGCAGCTGCCTCGAAAACAGCCGATATGTAAGTATCCGAGAGTTCGAATCTCTCCATCTCCGCCAACGAAAAATCGTTAATCGAAAGATTGACGATTTTTTTGTTTATGCTATAATTGAACCACATATTATTTATATAATAGAGAGGATAAACAAATGCTTATAGAGCTGATTGTTATGACTTTGATAGGTTTAATATTTATCTACTTGGGACTTATGATTTGGAAAAAACAAAAAAAATCTCTTATACATTCTTATCACTATACAAGGGTAAAAGAGAAAGATATAAAAGCATACACTGAAATGATGGGCAAGGGAGTTTTGCTGATTGGGATAGGCTGTGTTTTTACGGGTGTTTTTGATTATATTACAAAATCTGCCGGTGGGTGGGTTGGTTTTGGTATGGCTTTTTTCTGGGGATTATCACTTATTGTGAAAGCTCAAAAGAAATATAATGGCAGTATTTTTTAGCCAACTATTCTAAAGACGATTTCTCATACCTCTATTCTGAGCTGATGACATAAAAAATGACAGCTGTTATTATAGGAGGTTTTGATGAAAATCGCTCCTTCCCCCTTTATAAATATATTTAATGGAATTACTGAAAAATAGGATATTTAAATACAAAAAAAACCAAGTCGCTAATTTTCCGACTTGGTTTTTTTACCATGGCTCTATGTTGAAAGGAGAACCTATTTTGGGTGGCACATAGGGGTATGCGATTTTTCAGTTGCTTAAAATGGGGTTAATCGCCTTCTAATTCTTTGGCTAAATCCTGTGCCTCGTCTTCTTCATCACGTTTTGCATCAGCAGCCTCTTTTAGGGCTTCCGCTTCTTTTTCAGCGGCATCTTCTGCCTTTTCAGCTAATTCTTTTTCTAAATCAGCGGCTTCTTCTTGTGCATCAAGAGCGTCTTCCTCTGCCTCTTCAGCCTCGTCAAGAGCATCTTCCTCTGCGTCAAGGGCGTCTTCTTGTGCATCTAAAGCATCTTCCTGTGCATCTTCAAGCTCATCAAGGCGCTCTATCTCAGCCATTATGTCCTTGACCGGCATTGAAAGCCAGGCTGCTTGGTCAAACTCTGTGCCTGCGGGAAGCTCCTCTTTGAGCTCTTCAACTAAAAGCATCTTGCCTGCGCTCACGCCCAAAGTTTTAGCCTCATCAATCTGTGCTTTGTTTGCTGTCACGGTTTCAACGGATACGCTTTGGTTATTTGCGGTACATTGAGTGGTGATTACACCCTTGATATGGTTTGCCAAAACTTCGGAAGTATCAGTGCTCTTACCCGATGTGGCAATTACGATGCCGCCCGGGGCGTTGCCATCAAAATAACCCTTTGCGGTGATTTCGTCCAAAGTGATTTTGATCGCATCGTCGATGGTCTTGTTGTTAAAGTCTGCCAAATTTACCTCTTGCAAGATACTTGCGCCGTCTTCATTTACTGCATTTACAGATAGCACACGGTCAAACATATTAAGTGTGTATTCCACAGATGGGTTTACGTCCAAGCTCACATAGGTATGAGGTGCTATGCAGGCATAGGCTCCAAGGCTCAAGCCGCCCACTAACAATGCGCAGACTATGGCGATGGAAATACGGGTATTGAAATTCTTCTTCGTCAAATTTAAACTTTTCATAAAAACACCTTTCTTTGTTATAATTAATAGTTCAGTTGTGGGTTTCCATAGGGCGGGAACGGCTTCCGGAAGCTCACTTCCCCCGTTATGATATACTTTCGGATAGGGCGGGATTATTTTTGGGGTAGGGGATAAAATAAATTACAGGCGATAAAAACACAGCGCATTTATTTTTTGAATATCTGTTTTTTCACGGCTGGGATTTTTTAACTTTATAGCAATACGGTTTTATATATATTTATAATTTATATTTTCAATAATGCTGAAATTTAAATTTTATCATAGTACAACTTATATATTGGGTTTTACAAGCTTAAAAATTTATATCCTGTGATAAATTTGTGTGATTTTGCTTGCATAATTTTCAATTCACCTATATAATTTTAATTACCATACAAAGATATTTGGTCTTTGTAATAACGCTAAGAGTGACATAGGCGGTGAAATTTGATTGATTTAGACCTCAGAGTGGGCACAGTTGCCGACAATCCCACCGAGCGTGAAAAAATTATCCGAGAGTATAAACCATTTATTTTGAAATGTGCGTCCGACAGTGCCAAGCGCTACATAACGGATTCAGATGATGAATGGTCTATTGCTTTGCAGGCATTTTCAGAGGCGATTGATAAATATAAGTCGGACGAAGGGCATTTTTTGAGCTTTGCAAAATTAGTCATACGTCGCAGGTTGTATGATTATTTCGATTTAAATCAGAAGTACGGCAATGAAATCTCCGTGGCCCCGGCAATGTTCAGCGGTGAGATAGAAGAGGAGGAAGAGCTGTCGGAAGTCTATCTCCAAGTCAAAAAAAATCTCAGTTATACGGAAACTTCCACCGTGGCAGAAGAAATTTCGGCGGCGGGGGAGGTATTTGCCCAGTACGGATTTTCGTTTTTTGACCTGACTTCGTGCTCTCCCAAGGCTGAAAAAACAAAGATATCCTGTGCAAAAGCGGCTGTGTATATGATTAAAAATCCTATTCTGGTCACAGAGATGAAAAGGACAAAGCAGTTGCCTATGAAGATTATAGAAGAAAATGCGCAAGTACCCCGAAAAATTCTTGACAGACACCGAAAGTATATCATAGCGGTAGTAGAAATATTTTATGGTGAGTACCCAAGCCTCGCCGATTATCTGCGCCCTATACGAGAGGAGCTGAAAAGATGAAAGCGGTAATTGTAGAATTAAAAGAAAAATTTGCCGCCGCACTTGCTGATGACGGCTCATTTATAAAAATAAAAAATGATAATTACTTTGTGGGACAGCAGATAGAAGTGCATAAGTGGAGCATTGTGGGCAAAAAATTGTCCTCACATATTGCATCACTTGCCGCCGGCTTTGTCTTCACCTGTATTTTGGGATATGGCACCTATGCCTATATGACCCCCGAAAGCTATGTGAGCTTGGACGTGAACCCTTCCATTGAATACACCCTGAATAGGTTTGAGCGTGTCCTTGATGCACAGGCGGTGAATGAGGACGGCTCAAGGGTTTTGGAAAAAATAAATTTGAAAAAATTCAGCAATAAAACCATAGATGAAGTTATGGCTTTGACAATAGAAGAGATAACCCGTGAGGGGTACTTTGCAGGGGAGATGCCCGGGGGTATAGTCATAGCCACCTGGGGTAAAACTACACATAGTGCGCAGGAGATGGCAGAGCATTTGGGCAACCTAACAAGGGCTCAGTGCGAAAAAAATAACCTTAAAGTTTCAGTCAAGACCATCACGGCAGACAGCCAGCAGCTCAGTCAGGCGAAAGATAGTGGGCTGACACCGGGCAAAATGCTTCTGCTCCAGGAGTTGCAAGATGAATATCCAGATGATGAAGTTTTTGATTCCGCCATATGGAAGGACAAATCGGTAAAAGAGATATTAGCTGAAATCCGTCGCCTTGAAGAGATAGAAGATGAGCAGGACAGGATAGAAGACCAAGAGGATAAACTTGAAGATGGCAAGGCGGATAATACCCATGAGGACGATGAGGACGAAGTCGTCTTGAGCCAGGAAGAAAAAATCATTAAGGCGGAGCAAGAAAAACAAAAAGAGGCACAGGAGAAAAAAGAAGAACTCTTAAAAGAACAAAAAGAGAATGAGGAAAAAGCCAAAAAAGAGGCGGCAGAGAAAGCGGAAGAGGCAGCGGAAAAAGCCAAAGAAGCGGCTGAAAAAGCGGCAAAGGAAGCAGCTGAAGCGGCAAAAGAGGCAGCGGAAAAAGCGGAGAAAGAAGCTGAGGACGCCAAAGAAGCAGAAGAAAAAATCGCCGTTCAATCCTCGTCCTCATAAAGCGCAAATTTATAAAAAAATAATACAACCCTCGATATAGCATAAAAAGCATATCGAGGGTTTGTCATATATACACCTATTTATGTAGCAGAAATTTTTAAATATAATCACAATAAATAATATTATCTGCGCAAAAGGTAAACTCACTAATTTTTTATTCCATAATGGAAAGTATTTATACAATTTAATTGACATTCTTAGGGTATTTGCTTATAATTTAGGTATGTATATCCCGACAAATTTATTGCGGAAATATGGCGGCATATATCAAGATACGCTTTAAAATTCAATGTAAATGCTTGAATATTTTTACAGTTTAGTCGATTTGTGATGAAATAACCTTTTTTAGTTAATCTTAAAGATTGTGTCACGATGTAAAATATAAAATACAGGATAGCTTTTGGACATAATTTTTATGGTATTTTGCCGCAAGAATAAACTTACCGCAGAATTGTCCGATTGTGAGGGGATTAAATATGATTGTCGAAAACGACAGAACAGACCAATATATCCACGAGCACTCCCGTGGCAGTGGACGAAAGTTATTGAGTTATGAGAATACCTCATCGCTGCAAACTGTCCTCATAGTCGATGATAACGTGGTGAATAGATCTATATTGGCAAAAATCTTATCCAAAGAATATGCGGTGATAGAGGCAGAAAACGGCCAGGTGGCGCTGGATATATTAAATGAGCGCCCGGAGGAAATCTCGGCGGTTATGCTTGATATAGTTATGCCTGTAATGGACGGCTATGCTGTGCTGAAAGCTATCCAAAGCGATATGCGCTATGATGACCTGCCAATACTCATCACCACAGAAAACAGTGACAGCGAAAGCGAAATAAAGGCGCTTACCTTAGGGGCGTGGGATTTTGTATCAAAGCCTTACAACCCCCAAACTATTATATTCAGGCTCAAAAATGCCATAGACAGGAGCCAGTTGCCGGCTTTAAAAAAGCTGAAATATCTATCAGAATACGATGCCTTGACGGGAGTTTATAACAAGGAAAAATTTTTTGCGGCGAGTGCAAGAATGCTTGAGTTAAATCGTGAGCAAAAGTTCGTTTTCCTTCGTTTTGACGTGGATAGGTTTCAATTGATAAATTCTTTCTTCGGCGTGTCAGAGGGTGATAACCTATTGATGTATATCGCCAGAAATATGGAGGAAGATGCCAAAGAATATCCCCACGCAACTTACGGGCGCATAGAGTCGGATATTTTTGGGCTGTGTATCCCATACGATGAGAAAAAAATAGACGATATGATGCACGGGGCAAAAGACAAACTGGCAAAATATAACCCAAATTACGATATAGTGCCATCAATAGGCATTTATGTAATAGATGATTGCCATATCCCCATAGAGGAGATGTACAACAGGGCTACCTTGGCGGCAAAGATTTGCAAGGGAAACTATGTGGATTTTTATGCCTATTACACCGAAAAAATGAGCTATGAGATAGCAAATGAGCAAGAGATTACCAATGGTATGAATTTTGCTATGGAGAGCGGACAGTTTCAAATTTACTTACAGCCCCAATACAATATCCACACAAATTTACCCTGTGGGGCGGAGGTTTTAGTCCGGTGGATACACCCGAAAAAGGGGATTATTTCCCCGGGCGTATTTATCCCGGTTTTTGAGCGCAACGGTTTTATATCAAAGCTTGATTATTATGTTTGGGAGCAAGCTTGTCAATGCCTCTGCCGATGGAAAAAGCAGGGGATTACCCCATACCCTCTTTCGGTAAATGTCTCACGGGTCAATATTTATAACCCTAAATTGCCGGAGATGTTCTTAGAGCTGGTCAATCGATATGATATAGAGCCCTCACTTTTGAATTTAGAGCTGACGGAGAGTGCATATACAGATAATCCGCTGGCGATGAAAAAGACCATAGAGCAGCTGAAAAATTACGGCTTTACCGTTATGATGGACGACTTCGGCAACGGCTACTCCTCCTTGAGCTTGCTCAAGGATATAGTCATTGACGTTTTAAAAATAGATATGCGATTTCTGTCCGAGACGGAGATTTTAGGCAGAGGCGAAAATATAATTGCCTCGGTTATACGAATGGCAAAATGGCTGAATATCCCCGTCATCGCCGAGGGCGCAGAGACTAAAGAACAGGTGGATTTTTTAAGAAGCGTGGGCTGCGATTATGTGCAGGGCTATTTTTTCGCAAGACCTATGCCAGTGGGCGAGTACGAGGCGCTGTGTCGTAAATTGACCTTTGATTCCCATATGCTTACAGACAAAAATCAGGGCGGATATAGATATGACGAATTATTCTCTTTGAACCAAGAGCTGAAACTCTTGTTCAACAATGCTTTGCAGGCGGCGACAATATACGAGTTTTCCGACAATCAAATCGAGATGATAAGGGTAAACGAGGCATATTATGCACTGCTGGGCCACAATGATATGCTAACCAAGGCATCTGATGTAATCGGAATGGTAAACGGCGATTATCAAGAGCTGCTTTTAAACACTTTTAGCGCCTGTGTGCGCACCCGTGAAGTTTCTGAGTGCGAATATATGCGAGGGCAATCGGGGGCAGAGCCGGTTTGGATACATACAAAACTTAGGTATGTGGCGACGGCAGGCAACAAACATATCTTAATCGGCGAATTGACGGACATAACCATTCGCAAAAGTATAGACACAGAAATCCAAAAATACAAGCTGTCCTTGGATACGGCAGACCAAGATAGCCGCAGGGTTTTGATAGTGGACGACGCCCAGATAAACCGCACCATTTTGAAAAATATATTGCGGGAGAATTTCACCTTCTTAGAGGCTGGGGACGGCGAGGAGGCAATCAAAGTTTTGAAGGACAATCGCAGTCAGGTGGATTTGATTTTGCTGGACATAAGTATGCCGAATATGGACGGAAAAGAATTTTTGCGGTATAAAGAGCACACTCCGGAGCTTGATGCCATACCTGTGATTATGATAACAGCCGACGACAGCCCACAGCAACAGATAAGCACCTTTGCCTTGGGCGCCAGCGATTATATAATAAAGCCGTTTATCCCACAGGTGATAGTGCGCCGTGTGAAGAACGTGCTTGAGGCAAATCATCGATTTAAAGAGATGGTGAGAGAGTATAACAATATGTCAGAGCAGGTTAAAATCGACCAGATGACAGGGCTTATCAACCGTGCAAGCGCTGCGGATATGATGCAAAAGCGACTTGATACAGCCGGCGGAATGTGTGCGATGCTGATGATTGACATAGACAGTTTTAAAAAGATAAATGACCTTTCGGGACACGATTACGGAGACAAGGTCATCTGCGCCGTGGCGGCAACACTGCACTCCGAATTTAGAAAAGAGGATATTGTGGCACGCATGGGCGGAGATGAGTTCTCTGTGTTTTTAGAAAATATATCCAGCGCCGAATTTGTGAAAAACAAGGCAAAAAAATTGTGCGCCGCAATCGGGGCAATATCCATTGATGGCAGATATACAGAGATCACCTGTTCGGTGGGAATCGCTGTTTCAAACAGGCAGATTAGGTCATTCGATGGCCTTTATCAAAACTCCGACAGGGCTTTGTACAATTCCAAATGCCACGGCAAAAATACGGTGTCGATTTATGGCGAAGAGGCAGAAGAGGTCTCGGTGAGCAATTGGATAGCCGATGCTCAGGATATTTTAGACTCCATAAGCGACGGTATTTATGCCTGTGATAAAGACACTCACGAGATGATTTACGCCAATAAGAGCCTATGTAATTTTATGGGGGTCACCCAAAGTGCGTGCAGGGGCAAAAAATGCTATGAGGTTTTAATGAATAGGACTTCACCCTGTGAGTTTTGCTCACTTTCCAAAACACCAAAGGAGACGGTAAACACTCGATTGTTTCGATTGCCGGGCTCGCAGGACGTTTTTCTGCTCCGTGGCAAAGATGTGAAGAGAAACGGAGTAGATGTCCATTTTGAAGTGGCGGTCAAGGTGACCAAAATTGAAAATATGGAATTGTATACAGAGGAGGCGGATAGCCATGGACAATAATCAGCAGTTCAAAATAGTGCAGGAGCAAAATAAAGAGGCGATAGCCCTCAAAAGGCTGGAGCAGACCTATGCACAGGCGGCAAGGCAGTGCGGTGTCACGCTTTGGATGTTTGATTTTGACAGCAAGACCATATACGACTTGAGCAATGCCACCCATATGAAGGTGTTTGACACCTTTACAACCATACACAACGTGCCTGAAGTTTTTGCACAGGAGGGCAGCGTGCTGCACCCGGACGATGTAGGGGCATTTAATGAGATGTTCGAGGCACTTTATAAAGGGGAAAAAACTGCGAAGAGCGTGGGGCGCTGGTGGGACAAGGACGAAGGAGTTTGGTGGTGGTATGAAATCGCATACACCACGATTTTTGACAATGACGGCAAGCCCATAAAAGCGGTGGGTACAGCTATGGACATCACCGAGCGTATTCGATTGGAGCAGCGGTATGAGGAAGAAATCGAGTGGCGCAAAGTGCATAACCGTGATGTGATAGGCTCCTTTAAAATGAACTTGACCAAAAATATCTGCGAGGACGGGCAGAGCGATAACGCCACGATTTTAACCTTCCAAGGGGACGGCACCGTGGACGGCTTTTTCCGCTTGGAGTACGCCACCCATATGGACGAGCAGGAATTACAGGAGTACAAAAGGCTATTTAACAGGCAAAGCTTGCTGAAAAGCTTTCAAGACGGTAGGACAAGAGTTGCTCAAGAGGCGTATGTAAATTTCGGAGGAGTAAACAGCTTTTGGGCGAAAATAGAACTAGATATGTTCCAAAATCCAAAGAGCAATGATATTGAGGCATATATATACGCCCAAGATATAGACCAAAAAAGAACGGCACGGGCGCTTGTAGACACCGTGGTGGATATGGATTACGATTATTTGGCATTGCTTGATGCTATAAGCGACGATTACACCATATATGCCAAAACCGACGGAAAGACCCCCTTGCCGCCTTTTCATACAGATAATTATGAAAATGAAGTGGAGGCTTATGCAAGGCGATTTTTGGTGGAAGAGGATATAGAAAAAAATATCCAGGATATGTCTTATGAGAATTTGTTCAGAGCACTTGAAAATCAAAATGTCTACACCACATACTGCCGCATAAAAGAAGAGGACGGCAGCATAAGTCATAAAAAGTTGCAGTTTTCATACTTGGATAAACCACGGAAAAAAATCATAGCTACCAGAACGGATATAACTACCATCTATCTTGAAGAGCAGATGAAAAATGAGGCGCTGAAGGACGCTTTGATAGCGGCGCAGCAGGCGAACGCCGCAAAGAGCGAATTTTTATCCCGAATGAGCCACGAAATCAGGACGCCCATGAACGCCATAATCGGTATGTCAACCTTGGCGGCAGGCTGTGTGAACGATCCGGAGCAGGTGTCGGAATATCTCTCAAAGGTGGGTATTTCAGCACGGTTTTTGCTCTCATTGATAAACGATATCTTGGATATGTCAAGAATTGAGAGCGGGAAATTGCTTATTCGCCGTGAAAATATTCCTTTTGAAGAATTTATAAATGGCATAAACAGCATCTGCCACAGTCAGGCACAGCAAAAGGGTATAGAATATGATGTTATCCTCACCAGTTTTACCGAGGACTATTATATTGGCGATGCTATGAAATTGCAGCAGATATTAATAAATATAATATCAAATGCCATAAAATTCACCAATCCCGGGGGAAAAGTGCAGTTTATAGTCCACCAAGAGAAGATAAGTGCCGAAGAAGTGGTGATGAGATTTACCGTGAACGACACGGGTGTGGGGATAAACGAGAATTTCTTGCCCCATATTTTCGAGCCATTTGAGCAGGCGCTTTCAGGGTCAACTTCACCTTACGGAGGCACGGGCTTAGGTCTTGCCATCTGCAAAAATTTAGTGGACTTAATGGGCGGAAAGATAAGCGTAAACAGCATTGAGGGCGTTGGCAGTGAATTTGCCGTAGAAATAAAGCTTGGCATACCCGAAAAAAGCCGAAAGGCAGCCATACTCAAATCAAATGTGCATTTTGAAAATCTCAATGCGCTTGTGGTGGACGATGATATCATCATCTGTCAGCACACCCAGGAGCTGCTTTTGGATATGAGCGTCAAGGCGGAATATGTGGTCTCGGGGGCTAAAGCCTTGGAGGCGGTGAAGAAAA
>JAVVVT010000005.1:0-32603 GCA_036652515.1 Oscillospiraceae bacterium | reverse complement strand
CTACCCTTGCAGTCGCTTTCTTATACGGCTTGATGGCGACAGTTATAGGCGGCGTCTTGCCTCCTGACCAAGTTCTGGCAGCAGGCAACTTGGCTCCTATCGCAAAGATAATCTTACCGGCACCACTTTATTACTTCTTTATCATCGGCGGTGCAGGCTTCGCTTTAGGCACCACCTTGAACTCCTCAATCGCCTCTATGCTGCGGCCTATGGCAACAGCCTGTAACGACGGCTGGTTCCCAACCTGGCTGGGCAAATTGAGCCCTAAAACGGGTGTTCCCGTGGGCTTCTTGGTAGTCCTCTATCTCATCAACGCCCCTGTTATCCTTTTTGGATTAGACGTAGGACAGTTAGGTAAATGGTCGCTTATTATCGGTAATGTGTTAGGCTTTGTAAACGCACTTTCAATTATCAGATTGCCAAAGCTTTTCCCTGAAGCTTGGGAAAAATCACCGTTCCACGTTTCAAAAGGCGTTTTGACAGCTCTGCTCTGCCTTACAGCCCTTTCACTGGGTATACAGGCATACCTTAACTTGAGAGGTCTTAACCTTTATATCATCGCAGTTAACGTAATCACTTTCATAGTCGGTTTCTTCTATGTGCAGTGGAGAGTTAAAGCAGGTTATGTTCATACATCACCTTCCTATGAATTGAGCTAAAAAATTCCATACAGATAAAACAAATTACAGCGGATTTTTTACCAATTGAATAAGATGTCATGAGCACAAAATATATACCTCGTCTTAATAAGATATATATACAATATTTATATGGGATTAAATGCAATAAAAGGCGGCTGTTATCAGTTGCCTTTTATTTTTCTTTGGTCTAATTATATGATATATATTTAACGATTAAAAGGAGTTTTTTACATATGTTTATTCTGTGTAATTATAAAACCGAATTTGTCAAGACATATTTGTTAAAATATATCGTCATATTACACAAATATTGCACCCTTGATTAATCAGAATTGACGTATTTGATGTTTTTTATTGAAATTCTGTTGACAAACTATGAACAAATGAGTATATTGTAGCTATGGACAACGTGTGTAACCAGAATTGGTTACTTGGTAATCTAACTGGTTACAAGGACTTAAACACGTTGTAAAAAATTGAAGGAGAATTACTATGGCTCAAACACAAAAAGTCGAGCTTAAGGACGTCAAAAAGACCTTAGGCCGTATGGACTTAATGTCAATCGCTGTTGGTCAAATCATTGGCGCAGGCGTTATGACAATGTCCATCAAAGCTCTCGGAATGACAGGTCGTTCCGTTAACATCGCATTCGTTGTTGCTGCTGTTTTCACAGTCTTCGGTGCGTTCCCAGCAATCTTTGCATCTTCTGTACTTAGAATGCGCGGTGGTCTTTACACACAGGCTGTTGTATTCGTAGGCGAGAAGTTTGCAGGCTTCTACACAATGACAACTATCCTTGCAAAATTGTCTATGTCAATGTTCGCTGTTGGTATCGTGGACTACGCTATCGGCTTAATCCCTGGTATCAAACCATATAAGATAGCTGTTACATTCGTTGTTATGACAGCATTCTTTATCTTGAACTTCTTCGGCACAGCTTATATGGCAAAAGTACAGTCACTTATGTTCTACTTCCTGGTTGCTGCTTTGATTATGTTCACATTGTTTGGACTTCCTAAAGTACACTGGGCAGGATACTTCGGAAACACATTGTTTGACAAACCTTTGATGTCAAATGGTATTATAGGTGTGTTCGAAGCTGCTTCATACTTAACATTCGCCACCGGTGGTGCAACTGTTATTCTTTCTTTCTCAGCTGATGCTATCAACCCACAGAAAGACTTCCCGTTTGTTATCATCGTTTCAACTTTGGCTGTTGCTGTTCTTTACGCTTTCATGGCAACTTGTATCGGTGGTATTATGCCTCCAGAGGAAGTTCTTGAAGCCGGCACATTGGGCCCAATCGCTAAGATGATTTTGCCTACTCCTTTGTACTACTTCTTTATGATAGGCGGTGCTATGTTCGCACTTGCAACAACCCTTAACTCATCTATCGCATCAGCTTTGAAACCTTTCGTTTCAGCTTGTGAAGATGGTTGGCTACCTTCATGGGTTGGTCAGCTTCATCCAAAGACACAGGTTGCTTGGGTAATACTTATCATATTCTACCTTGTAAACGCACCTGCAATCCTCTTTGGTCTTGACGTTGGTTCAATCGGTAAATGGGTTCTTGTTATCGGTAACGTAACAAACTTCTTTATCTCCTTAGGCGTTATCCGCCTTCCAAAATTGTTCCCAGAAGCTTGGGCAAAATCACCTTTCCATGTTTCAAATGGTGTTTTGACTGGAATGCTCTGCGGCACAGCGTTTGTTATCTTGATGCAGGCTTACTTGAACCTTCGTGGTTTGGCAATGCCTATAATCATCATCAACATCGCAACATTTATCGTAGCTTTCATTTACACACAGCTCCGTTACAAGAGCGGTAAGGTTAATGTAAAACAGTCTTACGAACTTGCTTAATTGAATAATTCTTATAGAATTTGATATTAATTATAAAAGGTACGCCCCAATAGGGGCGTATTTTTTTGCCGTTTTATTTTGACTTTAAGATAAATATTGGGGTAGATAACGAATAAAGGCTTTCAATTTTTTGAAGATATGAGCGGTAAAAGAAAGCAATCTCTTTGAGAAATGTTGAGGCAGGCAGCAAATAAAGGCTTGCAATTTTGTGAAGATAGAAAGAGTGAAAAGATAGCTTTATATGCGGAAAAAGGCAAAAAATCTACTACATATTTTGCTCAAATATACACCAAAATGGAATAGTATATAAATTTCATAAAATTAACATATAAAAGTTTATACATAAAAAGTTAAAAATTCATAAATTATTAAAAATCAATAGTAAAAATATACAAAATTATTACTATTTTTACGTTCAATATGCTGTTTTTAGTGAAATTTTAAAATAATTATTGACAATTTATGAACAAAGAAATACAATATTCTTTGTCAATAAAGCGAAAGCGGTGGAAATATGTATGGTAAGCCACTGCTTTATCGCATAAACGTAAAAGGAGAAACATTATGGCTTCAACAACAAAAAAAGGCTCCTCTACCAAAGACCTTAAAAGGGTTCTTGGTCGTAAAGAGTTAATGTCCGCAGCTGTTGGCCAAATCATTGGTGCAGGTGTTATGGTTATGTCCATTTCAGCTCTTGCAATGACAGGTCGTTCAGTTAATATCGCATTTGTGCTAGCATCTTTGCTCACTATCATCGGTGCTATCCCAACAATTTACTTTGGTTCGGTGGTTCGTCTGCGTGGCGGCACATACACACAAGCCGCTGTTTTTATCAATGAAAAATTTGCAGGCTTTTACATCGTAACATACATATTCTCAAATATGTCCCTTGCAATGTACGCAATCGGTTTCACCAGCTATCTTACAAGCTTAGTGCCGGGTGTAGCACCATACGCAAAATACGCCTCAGCTCTTGTAATGACAGTGTTCTTCATTCTCAACTTCTTCGGCGCAGAATGGATGGCTAAAATCCAGAACGTTATGTTCTATGTTCTTGTAATAGCTCTGTTAATGTTCACAGCTTTCGGACTTCCACAAGTTCATTGGGCAGGTTACTTCGGCAATGAATTGTTCGGCCGTCCACTTATCGAAAATGGACTGTCAGGTCTTTTGCAGGCAGCGTCATTCTTGACATTTGCCACAGGCGGTGCGACAATTATCGTACAGTTTTCAGCTGAGGCTATCAACCCACAGAAAGATATCCCCTTTGTTGTTATAGTTTCAACACTTGGCGTATCTATCCTTTATGCACTTCTTGCAACTTGTATCGGCGGTATCTTGCCTCCTGATCAAGTTATTGAAGCAGGCAACCTTTCAGTTATTGCAAAGGCAATTATGCCAACACCGCTTTACTACTTCTTTATCGTGGGTGGCGCAATGTTTGCACTTGGTACAACCTTGAACGCTTCAATCGGCTGGGTTACAAAGCCTATCCTTCAAGCGTGCGAAGATGGTTGGTTCCCACCGGTCTTGGGCACACTTCACCCTAAATTCAAGTCTCCTTATATACTTCAGGCAATGTTCTATGTAGTAAACTTGATTGCTATATTTATCGGTCTTGATGTATCTGAATTAGGCAAAATGGTTCTTGTAATCGGTAACGTAGTAGGTATCGTATTGGCACTTGGCGTTATACGCTTGCCAAAACTGTTCCCTGAAGCTTGGGCAAAATCACCTTTCCACGTTTCAGACGGCGTTTTGAAAGTTTCACTGGTATTGAGCGCAGCAGTCCTTGTAATGCAGTTCTTTATGAATATGAAGGGACTTGCCCTTAACATCATTCTCTTCAACGTAGGAATGTTTATATTCTCAGTCCTCTTTGCAATCCTTCGCTACAAATCAGGCAAGGTCAATATGACAGTTTCTTATGAAGTAAACTAATTTAAAGCAAAACATAAAATGCCCTAATAGAAAGATATTTTCTTTGTATTAGGGCGTTTATTGTTATTAAATGTGGCTTTTTTGTTATAATTCCACAGAGCTATTGAAAAAAATTATAAAGAATGTTATACTATAAGAGTAAATAATATATTTGATTTAAGGTAGATAAAATTTTTGTTAATGAAATATTGGATACTAAAAGTCAAATTAATTTTAAAACGAAAATGAGAGGGTTTAATTATGAAAAAAGTAGTTTTCAGCGCAAATGCTCCAGCAGCTATCGGCCCATATTCACAGGCAATCCAGACAGACAAGACAATTTATGTTTCAGGTCAGCTTCCGGTTGTTCCGGCAACAGGCGCTTTCCCATCAGACGACATCAAAGACCAGACAAGACAGAGCCTTGAGAACATCAAGACAATTCTTGAGAGCGCAGGCTATTCAATGGCTGATATCGTAAAAACAACAGTTTTGCTTGCTGATATCAAAGATTTTGCCGCTATGAACGAAGTTTATGGCACATTCTTCACAAGCGATTTCCCAGCAAGAGCTGCTTTCCAGGTTGTTGCAGTTCCAAAGGGAGCAAAGCTTGAAATTGAAGCTGTTGCTTACAAAGCATAATTTACAATCATTAAAGACATCGCAGCCTTGCCGTTGCGATGTTTTTTTATTGTCATAAATTATAACAATCAGTAGTATAATATAAAATTATACCATAAGGTATATTAAACTGCTTATTTCAACAATATTCTCCCCATATACCGCCTAAATTTATTATATAGATATGAATTAAATGCACAAAACTGGCAAGAACATATTATAAGTATGTTATATTCTCAATCGTATATTTTTATGATAAGGAATATTTACAAGAAAAATCCATATAGTATTCGTAAAGCAAAAGGCGATGCCTTTCAAAAAGGAGAATATAAATGGCTCAGGAACAACCAAAATCCAATTCAACAAAAGATTTAAAAAGGGTGCTTAAACGTGGCGACTTAATGGGCATAGCAGTGGGGCAGATAGTGGGCGCAGGAGTTATGGTTATGTCAATTTCCGCTCTAAATATGACGGGGCGAAGTGTGAATATCGCCTTTGTCATAGCGTCAATTCTCACCATAATAGGTGCGGTTCCCTCCATATTTTTCGGCTCTGTGGTAAGATTGCGAGGGGGAACATACACCCAGGCGGCAGTTTTTGTCAATGAAAAATTTGCCGGTTTTTACATTGTGAGCTATATTTTTTCAAATCTTTCTATCGCAATGTACGCAATCGGGCTCACCAGTTATCTGGTCTCCCTCTTGCCGATGGTGGGAAAATATTCTATGTGGATAAATGCGGGGATAATGACAATATTTTTTATCTTCAACTTTTTTGGCACAGAGTGGATGGCAAAGGTGCAGGGGATAATGTTCTATGTGCTGGTGGCGGCGCTTTTGATGTTTGTGGCTTTTGGCTTGCCAAAGGTACACTGGGGCGAATATTTCGGCGATGAGCTCTTTGGCAATCCTCTGCTAAGTAACGGATTGTCGGGGCTGTTTCAGGGGGCGGCCTTTTTGACCTTCGCCACAGGAGGCGCAACGCTGATTATCAACCTTTCGGCGGAGGCGGTAAATCCTCAAAAAGATATACCATTTGTAATAATTGTGGCAACCTTAGGGGTGTCGGTTTTGTACGCACTTATCGCCACCTGTATCGGCGGAATACTGCCACCGGACCAAGTTTTGGCAGCCGGCAATTTAGCCCCCATCGCTCAGGCGATTATGCCAAAGCCTCTGTACTACTTTTTTATGATAGGCGGCGCTATGTTTGCACTGGGTACAACGCTGAACGCCACAATAAGCTGGGTGACAAAACCTATAATGCAGGCGTGTGAGGACGGCTGGTTCCCTCCGGTTTTGGCAAGCTTGCACCCTAAATTCAAGACGCCATACCTGTTGCTTTTGATATTTTACTTTATAAATTTGCTGCCGATTTTCATAGGTCTTGACGTGTCGGCGCTGGGTAAAATGGTGCTGGTAATAGGCAATGTGGTGGGAATTGTCCTTGCATTATCGGTTATCAGGTTGCCAAAGTTATTCCCCGAGCAGTGGAAAAAGTCGGCGTTCCATGTGTCCGATATGATGCTTGCCATATTATTGGGCTTTTCAGCCCTGGTATTGATTTTTCAAGCTTATCTGAATTTACAAGGTTTGGCGCTGGAAATCATACTTTTCAATATTGGAATGTTCATATTTGCGTATTTATATTCCATATTGCGCTGGAAAAGCGGAAAAGTAAATATGACCGTCTCTTATGAAGTGGAATAGGGATAATTAAATACAGATGCACCGATTTTCTCGGTGCATTTTTATTGCCATATACAGGAGAGTAAAATGTGCCTATATTGACAAATATATCCTTAGAGGTTATAATGATTACCATAGTACTTTTTAATAGTAATGATAATGAGGTGTAGTTATGTATAAAAATTGCCCAATAGAAACCACCTTGGATATGATAAGCGGCAAATGGAAAACGCTCATTCTGCGAGAGCTTATTCAGGGGCCTGTAAGGTACGGAGTTATCCTTAAAGACCTGTGCGATATCAGCCCCAAAGTCCTCACCCAGCAACTGCGTGATATGGAGGACAGCCAGCTTATTTCAAGAAAAGTTTATCCGGAAGTCCCCTCAAGGGTGGAGTATTCCCTAAGCGAAAAAGGCAGGGCAATGTTTCCCATATTGTTGGAGCTTCGCAGGTGGGGAATGATAAATAACGAGGATTGCGGGCAAGACTGTGACAGTTGTCAGAGATGTATGCCTAAAAATACATAGGATAAATATTACAGATAGTTATATTTATTATTTTACATATATAAAGAGGTTCCTATGAAAGCGAGTATAATTATACCAAACCTCAACGGTGAGGGCTGGATAAAAGATAGCATTGACAGCTGTATCAACCAAGATTTTGAGCAAGAATACGAAATTATTATAATTGACAACGGCAGCACCGATAAGTCTATGGAGATAATAAATGAGTGCAAAGGTCGATTTGAGAATTTTACTGTCATTGAAAATTCTGAGAACACAGGATTTTCTTTCGCCGTCAATCAGGGGATAAGGCTGTCACAGGCGCAGTACGCTGTGCTTTTTAATAACGATGCCTTTGCCCAGCCCGATTGGCTAAGTCAATTAGTGGCGGTGGCAGACACCGATGAGACGATTTTCTCGGTAGCAAGCTTGATGATACAACACTATAATCGTGATTTATGCGATGATGCAGGGGATTATGTACCGCTTTTTGGCTGGACGTGTAAGCGTGGGGACGGGCTGTCCAAAGACAGATACACAAAGCAGGAGAGGATATTTTCTGCCTGTGGAGGTGCGGCGCTCTATCGCAAGAGCATACTTGATAAAATCGGGCTCTTTGATGAGAATTTCTTTGCCTATGGGGAAGATGTGGACATCGGCTGGCGTGCAAATTCTTTGGGGTATAAAAATATTTTCAACCCGAAAGCGATTTGCTATCATATTTGCAGTGCCACCACAGGCGGCAGATACAACAGCTTTAAAGCCATTAAATCCGGTCAAAATACGGCGCTTTTGCTCTATAAGAATATGCCCATGCTGATGCTTATAATCAATTTCCCCTTTATTTTTATAGGGTTTATTCCAAAATATCTGGCGTTTTTGCACCACGGCTTTGCAAAAGAACTAATGAAAGGCACAAAAAATGCCTTTAAAATGTCTGATAAAGTACAAAAACCCAAGTTTGCGCTCAAAAATCTACCCAATTATTTTTGGGTGGAATGGCAGATGATAAAAAATGTATTCGTATACGTTGACTACCGCATAAAGCGTGCGCTGAAAATAAAGTGATTTCTACACAAAGGGGAAATGATGTTAAAACTGATGTTCACTTTGGAGGGGCTGTATAGCCGACTGCCAAAGTATGTGCAATATTTTTCCATAAAATTAGTTGGCAAGAAATATTATATTTACGCCAATTATTCCCTTGGGCGCAAAAGTATAATAGGTAGATATGATGATATTCAGGTGGCAAATGAGCAATTGCGGCAAATTTTAAAGATACAAAAGCAGTAGAAGTAAAAATTATTATATATTATAGGCTGGCGGACTGTCTCCGTCAGCCTATTTTTACCTGCCTCTGGGGATTAAAAAATTCTTGCGTTTCTCTTTATCCTGTGATATTATATGTTTAGATGAACATCTAAATATAGGATTTGTGAGGTAAATATGATAGAGATAAAAGGATTTTCCAAGGCTTACAACGAAAAAAAGGCGGTTGATGATTTAAATTTGACCATAGAAAAAGGAGAACTTTATGGTTTTATAGGGCATAACGGTGCCGGCAAGACGACCACGCTGAAGGCGATTGCAGGGATACTCAGCTTTTCACAGGGCGATATTACAGTCGGCGGACACTCCATAAAGCAAGAACCGCTGGCGGCAAAGCAGATTATGGCATATATACCGGACAATCCCGATATTTACGGGTATATGACGGGGATAAAATATCTGAATTTTGTCTGTGATGTGTATGGCGTGTCCGCCCAGGACAGGCAGTCTAAAATAAATGAATACTCACAGGCGTTTGAATTAGACCAAAATTTGAATGACCCTGTGAGCAGTTATTCCCACGGAATGAAGCAAAAGCTCGCCATAATTGCGGCATTTGCACACAGCCCAAAAGTTTTGATTTTAGATGAACCCTTTGTGGGGCTCGACCCGAAAGCCAGCCACACATTAAAGCAGTATATGCGCAGGCTCTGTGACGAGGGCGGCTGCATCTTCTTTTCAACCCATGTTTTGGAGGTGGCACAGGCTTTATGCGACAAAATCGCCATAATAAAAAATGGCAAATTAGTCACCAGTGGAAACACTCAACAGGTGGTGGGAGAAAAGAGCTTAGAAGAAATTTTCTTAGAACTCATATAGATATTTTATTAAAATAGGTCATCAAATGAGCGTTTAATCCATATTATTAGGCAACTTTTAACTTATGATAGTTAAGGTGTCAAATGAGTTTTAAGGATAAACACTTGGGTGATTTTTCATATTGAAAAGGAAAAAATATGTTTAAGCAACTTTTAAAAAATGAATTTATGTCAACACTTGCAGGCAACAATATGCTGGATACCAAAAAAGGAAAGGCTAAAAATCCCCTTGTGCTGATAATCGGAGGGGCGCTCACGGCTATTGCAGTGCTGTCTATGAGCGCAATTTACAGCTACTCGCTGGCGGTTGGGCTCATTCCATACAATGGGGTGGACGTACTTCCGGTTGTAATATTTGCGGCAGGCAGCATAGTGGTATTTTTTTATGGAGCGCTGAAGAGCAGCTCTGTCCTGTTTGGGGGCAGAGATTTTGATTTTCTTATGTCGATGCCTATTTCTGACAGGACGGTCATCGGGGCAAAATTGGCATACTTGTATCTGTCCGACTTGGCTTTTGCTTTAGGTTTGATGGTTCCAAGCCTTTGCGTTTGGATTTATTTTCAGCAGCCCGGCGGTGTAAGTGTCGCACTGACCTTTCTATCACTACCCTTTGTGCCGGTTATACCCATTGTCTTAGCCACAATTGTGGGTACATTAGTTGGATATGCCTCTGGATTTACACGGCACAAGGCTGCGATTTCCACCGTGGCAAATTTGGCTTTTGTAATGGGGATAATGTACCTCAGTATGTCGCTGGCAAACCACGCAAATGACGGCGAAAATATAGGTAATATTGCGTTGGCGCTGAAAAATCAACTCTTCGCACAATATCCGCCGGCAAAAGTATTTTACGATATCACCCAAGGGAGCGTGTACGCTTTTGTGCTGTTTGTGGCATTGTCGGCTATTTTATTAATAGCCTATATGATAGTAATCTCGGGCAATTTTGTTCAGATACATTCAAGATTAGAGAGCTCATCTCTCTCAAAATCAAGTGGAAAATTGCGGATAAAAACACAGGGGCGCTTTATTTCTTTGATAAAAAAAGAAGCGGATATGTTTTTCGCAACACCAATTTATGTGGTAAATATGGGAGTTGGTGTAATAATGTGCCTTGGCGCCGTTTTGTATGTGATATTTTTCGGTCAAGGGTATGTGGCAATGCTTATGGAAGTACCACAGTTGGCGAGCACGTTAATCCGCTGTATACCTGTATCAATCGCACTTTTCCTCACTTTGACCACCTCCTCCTGTTGCAGTGTCTCAATGGAGGGAAAAAGTTTGTGGCTGTGCAAGAGCCTGCCAATATCAGGGTATGATGTACTTTTATCCAAGGTATTATTTAACCTGTGTATCACAGCCCCCGTGGCGCTCATCAGCCTTATAACCTCATCGGTGATTTTGCACCTAAATGTGCTATGGAATGTGGCGTACTTCGGTTTTGTTATTAGCATTTGCCTTTTCTGGGCATTTGCAGGGCTTTTTGTAAACTTAAAATACCCTAATTTCCAGTGGGAAAATCCGGTCAAGGTGGTGAAACAAGGCGTGCCCGTGATAGTGACCACCTTCGGCTCGATGATTTTTAATGGTATATGCTTTTGGTCGGTTGTCTATCTTGCAAAAAGCGAGTGGAGGGCGCAGCTCATCTACGTCTTGCTGTCAGCGGCGATGTTCACGGCGGTGTTTATGATGAATAGATATCTTAGAAAAAATGCAGAAAAGATACTTATAGATTTAGAGTAAAAATCGCCTAAAATTATAGGGCTATTTCAAAACAATAAATTTGTAGCCCCTGCTCCCGATTAAATCTTTTAATTTGAAAATTTTACGGTGATAAAAATAGATAAAGAGTAAAAAATACAGCGACTGCCTTTGAAATGCACCCAAATGGTTATTTACAGTAGAGCATACTGTCTAACTTTTCAGGGTAACTTTATCTTCGGTAGCGCCGTATTTTTATAAGCACTGATTTTGTGCTTATTTTGAATATTTTTCATGGAGTTCTTTTATCATATCGTCAAAGCCGTCATGCTTCATATTAGGGAAGGCTTTTAAAAGTCTTCTGCGACCGAAAGCTTTTTTGTCAAGCAATTCAGCCTTTGCAATATCAAGTCTCGCTTGGTTATCAAGCTTTGAGAGGTTTCTTTTGGCATCAATTCCTATGGCACTATTGCCCAATTTCTCCGCCATTTTCTCGCTGCTGTCACGCAGGCGCTGGGCGAGCTCACGGAGTTCTCCAAGGTCGTGGTTCAGGTTCGCAACGGTGAAAACGGTGACGATTGTGTCCACGGCGAGGGTGATGAAAATTACCCAAAGGATTATATTGCCGATAGATTGACTGAATATCCCCATTATTCCATATATGAGAGGGTGTATCAGCCTCACCACAAAACAGGCGGCAAAGCCCCACAATATGCTGAATTTTAAACATACATAGCCACCGATATTAAAGGGCATATCAGAATAATCCCACCAAGAGGTATGAAAAATCACCTTTAACGCCCAACCGGCGACACCCTCTAATAGGGTGGTTAAAATAAAAGCGCCCGCAAAGAGAATAAAAATATTTTCTTGTAAAGGGGTCAGACAAAATAATATTATGACCATTCCAAAGCCGTAGATAGGGCAGACCGGTCCGTTGAGAAACCCACGGTTTACAAATTTTCCCGTATCAATGCTGCAAAAACAAACTTCACAGCACCAACCTAAAAAGGAATAGATGGCAAAGAAAAATAAGTAGTCGTAAAGGCTGTAAGTCATATATAGCTCCTAAAATCAAGGTTTCTTAATGGGCGGAGATAATCTCACCGCTGTTATATAGAATAAAATTATATATTATAAAGGTGTGTATATTTTGACAGGAATAAAAATTTGCAATAAAAATCAGGCGGTCGCACAAAATGGCAACAGCCTGATTTTTTTACAAAATCTCTTTGCGTGAAATTGGGGTGGAAAGAATGATTTGTGTGCTGGTCTCGCCCATTTTTTGGAATTTCATTATGAGCTTTTCCAAATCACCTATCTCGTAAGCATCAACTTTGATGAGGTAGCTGTAAGCCCCTGTGACGTGATAGCACTGAACCACCATAGGCTCGTTGCTCACCAAGCTTAGGAGCTTTTCAGTGTCGCTGGGTTGTATGGACACGTTTATAATAGCGTGTACCGTCCTGCCCATCTGTCGAGGGTTGACGATGGCTGTGTATCCCTCGATAACCCCATCTTTTTCAAGGCGCTTAATTCTCTCGCTGACAGCAGGCGCTGTGAGAGAAATTGTCTGTGTGATTTCTTTTACGGTCATTCTGCCGTTTTTCTGTAATAACTCAAGGATTTTTTTGTCGATTGCGTCCATTAATTTACTCCCTAATGCTTGAAATAAACATTACTAAAATTATTCTAATTCAAAATTATCTTTACTAAATTTATCTAAAACCTGATTAACATTATATAATTATATCATCGGTTTGTAAAGAAAATTTGTCAAATTTGTAAGATACTACATTTTTTACTCTAAATTACATAGATAGCTTGTAAAAATGTATAAAAGTTTTTTGTCGATATTGCCTTTTACACGGATACCGTCGGCGCAATACTCTTCACTGTCTACTTTTCCGTTCTCACGCACCGTGTTTATTAAGGCGGCGTCCTTGTAGGGGAGCAGAATATCCAGCTCAGACATACGGCTATTGAGCATTGTGTCTAAATGATTTAGGAGCGTGTCAAGACCGAAACCACTTTTTGCACTGGTGAGAATACCGTTTTCACGCACCTCCATAGTGTGAAGTTTGTCGTATTTATTATAGACAATCACAACATTTTCCATATCACAGCCGATTTCGCTGAGGACAGAGTGGGTTATTTCCAATTGCAAATCTCGCTCAGGGCTGGCGATATCGCAGACATTTAAGATGATATCGGCATACTTTGCCTGCTCTAATGTGGATTTAAATGCCTCTACAAGTTTGTGGGGCAGACGGCTTATAAAGCCGACGGTGTCCACTAAAATAACAGTTTGACCGCTTGGCAAGACAAGCTTTCTCGCCGTGGGGTCAAGGGTGGCAAAAAGCATATCTTTCTCAAAAATTTCACTGCCTGTGAGGGCGTTGAGCAAGCTTGATTTACCTACGTTGGTGTATCCTGTCAAGGCGATTATGGGGACATCATTCTTTTTTCTCTGGGTGTTGAGCATATCACGGCGCTTTTCCACCTGAGATAGGCGCTGTTTTATCAAATCAATTCGGCTGTTGATGTAGCGTCGGTCATACTCTAACTTGCTCTCGCCGGCACCACGTCTCGCTCCGCCACCGCCGCCACCGCCACCTCCTTGACGTGAAAGGCTTGCGCCCATTCCGCTAAGACGTGGCAAGCGGTATTGCAAAAGAGCCAGCTCTGTCTGCAATTTGCCCTCGCTGGTGGTGGCTCGACTTGAAAATATCTCCAAAATAAGCATAGTGCGGTCAATCACTTCAATACCTAAAGCGTTGGAGATGTTTCGTATTTGGCTCCCCGTCAGTTCGGCATCAAAAACGCAGAGCTCAATGTCGTTGTTAAGACAAAGAAGCCGTGCTTCCTCTAATTTACCCTCCCCAATATATGCCCTATTCTCGGGGTTTTCACGTTTTTGCACCAACTGGCACACCACTTCTAATTCGCTGGACTGGCAAAGAGCCACAAGCTCTTTAAGAGAGTCCTCCATATTGTATTCGCCGAAATCTACGGCGGCTATCATTGTTCTTGTTAGCATATTTTATTCACTTTCTTTTCAATATTATTTGTCCTTTATTTTTTCACAAATATGTGTTAAACTAAAAAAAGAATAAAGGAGATGATTTATATGTTTTGTCCACGTTGCGGACGTCCAGTCAGCGAAACTGCAAATTTTTGCGGTGGCTGTGGATTGCCAAAGGCAGAAATTTTAAGACTTGATAATGAGAAAAAGGCAAGGCAGCAAACGCCGCCAATCCAGCCTACACCTGTAACGCCACCGGTAGATATCGGCGATATCAATGATACCATCAATAAATTAAATGATGATTTAAACGGAATGAATGTCACATATACCCCTGATGCTGCGCCTAGCGCCCAGCCTCCGATTTTGACCACAGAGCCTATTATATCACAGGAAATAAAGGAAGAGTTAAAGACCGAGCTGTCAGACAAGGGGATAAATCCGTCTGTACCACAGCTAAAACAAGAGGATTATGATGACAGCGGTTATGCCGCACAGGTAAATCCGGCACCTAAAGAGGTGCAAACGCCACCTTTTGATGCGTACACACGTCAATCAAGCGCACAAAATCAGTATAGTAACACCACAGGCACTTCATACGGTGTGGGTGGTTATCCTTCCTATCCTCAAGCAGGCAACCGCACTGCTCAAGAGGCTTTTAAAGGGGAACAAAACCTTTCCACGGTGGATTTTGTTTGGATGATGCTCATAAGCGCAATTCCTTTTGTGGGCTTCTTTTACTTGCTCTATCTTGCGTTTGTGCAGGATAACAATGTGAACAAACGCTCTTACTCAAGGGCTTGCCTTATTGTAAGTATCTTTATGTCCATTATTGGCATAGTTTTCGTTGCCGGAATAATCGGCACCCAGTTTCTGCTATTTTAAGGCAGGGATATAGCGTGTCAAGACAGGATTAATTATGCCACTGAGTAACCTAGTAGCAATCCCTCAAGGCTATTAAAACAAAGGTGGAAACCCATTTAAGGTGCGCAGTAAAATTGTTTCAATCTTCTTGGGTTGTCCTGAAATGACCGAAGGGCTCAGGGCGACCGAATAAGCGCAAAGCGCCAGCCGCAAGGCTATTATAACATAACAGGTTGATTTTTTATATCCCTGTTATGTTTTTTTGCAAAATTTTTTAAACAACAACCTCCCATAACATCACCCACAGTGTATTGCATAGAAATAAACTGAATTTTATCTGAGTTTTTATAAAAATATATTAGATAAATTTTTCACATAAAATATCTTGACAAATTTCTTTTGATAGTGTATTATAAATACGAAAGTTAGCGTGAGCTGACTTTTTAAAAGACGTGATAGTTAGCTAATACTAACTGACACCTATAACATTTTTATATACGGTATATTGGGAGGGCATTATGGCTTTATCAGAAGTTATGACGGGCGAACAAATGACAGTTACAAAAGTTGACAGCGATGTAAAAACACAGAGATTTCTGCAAAATATCGGTTTGATGTCCGGCGTTTCGGTGAGAATTGTTTCAAGAGTTGGCAAAAATCTTATAATCAGTGTAAAAAATACAAGGCTGGCAATGGATAAATCCTTGGCACAGGCTATATTTGTTTCTTAAAAGTGTGCAAAACATTGACACTGAAACGATGTAAATATACCTATTTAACAGTAAAATTAGCCTGATATATTTCGGGTTTTATTTTTCACCAAAATGTTAGCACAAGCTAACTAATAAAGTATGGAGCAACAATGAACGATAAAAAATTTACAATAGCTCTTGTGGGCAACCCTAATTGCGGAAAAACCACGCTGTTTAACCTTATGACAAAGAGCCGTGAATATGTGGGAAATTGGCCCGGGGTCACGGTGGAGAAAAAAGTAGCAAAGCTTATAGACAATGAAAATATAATAGTTGTGGACTTGCCGGGGGTTTACTCTCTGACGCCGTTTTCACCGGAGGAAAAGGTCACGAAAGATTTTATTGAAAAAGAAAACCCCGATTTAATTTTAAATATTATAGACACTTCGCTTTTAGAGCGCAGTTTGATGCTTACGCAGAGCATAAGCGCCTACCGTGTGCCTATGGTGTGCGCATTGAATATGGCTGATATCGCAAAGAGGAATGGAATTGAAGTGGATACTCACCACTTGGAGACGGTGTTCAACTGCCCGTTTGTGCAAATTTCAGCCTCAAAAGAGGTGGGAATTGACACACTCTTAGATGTAATTGCTCATCAATTGGTGGAAAGGCGGAGGTCAAACAAAATATTTTCAGACGCCGCCACCGAAGAGGAGATGAGAAATCAAATAGGTAAAATAGCAAAAGACAGCGCAGTAATAGATGATATTGATAATTTTTCTGACAAAATAGATAAAGTCGTCACCAATAAATGGCTGTCCATACCGATTTTTTTTGCCATAAGCTGGTTTATTTATTCTTTTGCAATACAGTTTGTGGGGGGAATTACCTCGGGCTGGGCAGAGGGACTAATGGAGGTTGTGGGAGAGTGGATAACCATCAACTTTGCCCAATGGGGGGTGGCAGATTGGCTGATAAGCTTAATTGTTGAAGGCATTTTGGCGGGAGCCGGCAATGTGCTGATTTTTATCCCTCAGCTATTTGTTTTATTTGTTCTGCTCTCTATCTTGGAGGACTGCGGATATATGTCCAGAGTCGCCTTTGTAATGGATAGAATTTTTAGATTTTTTGGTCTAAGCGGAAAAAGCTTTATACCTATGGTGGTGGGAACAGGGTGTAGCGTGCCGGGAATTATGGCATCACGCACCATTGAAAACAAAAAAGACCGCCTGATGACGGTTATCTTGGTGCCATTTATGCCTTGCAGTGCAAAATTACCGATTTTTGCCCTCTTTGTGGGAGTGCTTTTTCCACATTCGGGTTGGGTTGCCCCCTCGCTTTACATAATGGGGGTTGCCGCTGTAATTTTAGGCGGTGTGATTTTAAAACAAACGGGATATTTTAAGCAGGAGCCGACCCCGTTTGTGCTGGAACTTTCTCAATATCATCTGCCTACCATTAAAAATATTTGGGAGTCCTCTTCACAGCGCACGGAGGAATTTATTAAAAAAGTGACCACAATAATTTTAGCCGCCTCGGCTGTAATTTGGGCGCTTCAATATTTTACCCCCTCGCTGTCGGTGGCGAATAGCGCACAGGACAGCATATTAGGGTTGATTGGTAGGCTTTTAGCGCCATTATTTATACCCTTAGGCTTTGGCAATTGGCAGAGCGCCGTGAGCATTTTAACGGGATTTGCCGCAAGGGAAAATGTGGCAGCATCAATAAATATTTTATTCGGCTCCACTGATGCAATTAGAACTTCATTTACACAGCTGTCGGCATATTCATTTATGGTGTTCACGCTTCTCTCCAGCCCCTGTATGGGTGCGGTTGCCGCCATGAAAAAAGAGCTTGGCAGCACAAAATTGACGGCGTTTGCCCTGCTTTTTCAAACAGGTGTGGCATATGCGCTCTCAATGCTTATATATCAAGTGGGTAGGCTGATAGTTTGAGGGAAAGATAGAGAGAAAAGAGGTAATTATGATAAATTATATAGTAGGCGGAGTTGTGGGAATAGCTATTTTTAGAGGGATAAGAGCTGCGATTAAACAGGAAAGCTGCGGAAATTGCAAGTCCTGCAAGGGCTGTAAGAATATAGGCAGCTGCACAATAAAATAGAATAGACTAATAAAAGACTATTTTTCAAACAAATATGACATCGCCATCTGAAAAGTTTGGCGGTGTCATATTTTATAATGGATATTAAAATGTCCTAAGTCAACTAAGATGGGCGTGTATAGTCTATTAAGATTGCAAATATTTCATCTAAGGTAGACGTGTACGGTCTGTTAAGACCATAAATATTTCACCTAAGGTAGACGTGTACGGTCTATTAAGACCATAAATATTTCATCTAAGGTGGGTGTGTATGGTCATTAAGATTGTAAATATTTCAACTAAGGTAGACGTATATGGTCCTGTTAAGGCTGTAAATATTTCATCTAAGGTAGGCGTGTATGGCCTATTAAGACTGTAAATATTTCATCAGCTTGTCGTAGTTTCCCACGGCGTCGGCATACCCTTGAGCATAGAGCGCCTTAACCTTTTCTGCGTCTTTCTCTAAACGTGCAACAGTTAGCGGCACGCTGGGCTGTATCACAAAGGCATTGCCAACCTCCTGCTGTTTTTCCACAAATTTTGTCTCATTATTGTACATTAAGTGACGAATTTCCAAGGCTGTCACAAATTTCGGATAATTTCGGTATGTAAACTTGTTCATACCCATCTGCGTGCTGGGCTGTTTTACAAAACCTTTGTGCTGGGTGAGGATAACCACATTCTTTTCATTGCCGTCCTCCATACTTTTGCGCAAGGGGATACTGTCGCAAATTCCACCGTCTAAGTATTTTTTCCCGTCTATGGTGATGATTTTTGCAAGCAAGGGCAAGCTTGAAGAAGCCCTGACATAAACCATATCACGGCGCATATCTCGACATAAAAAGTACTCGGGTTTTCCTGTTGTAACATTGGATAAAACCGCATAGAGCTGGCTTTTACTCTGAGCAAAGGTCTTATAATCAAAGGGGTTGAGTTTGTTGGGAACTTGATTATACAAAAAATCGCTGTTGAAAAACTCGCCATTTTTGACAATATTTTTCATACTGCCTCGGCGGTCATCTCCTAAATAATCGGTGGACGTCTCAAGGCTGCGCCCCTTTTGCTTGGCAACAAAGTTTGCACCGTTAAGGCTGCCTGCGGAAACACCGTATATCTTTTCAAACCCCAAGCCTTGCTCAAGGAAAAAATCTAAAATTCCGGCAGTATAAATGCCACGCATTCCACCGCCCTCAAGTACCAAAGCCGCCTTAAACATCATTCGCTCCTCCGTATTCATAAATATATCTATATTATACAGTATATTACTTAAAATTAAAATACGGATTGGTAAATTTTAAGAGCAATTTCATATACAAAGAGCTTATATTATAAGAAAATGAAAAAAACTTCCCTTTTTTACAATTTAATGATACTATTTAATGTAGTGCAACCGTTAGTTGCTAAAGTGCAACCGACAATTGGTGGATATTTTATCCTCAACACTGGTATGATGTGGATAGGATAAGCTGATGAAAAGGGGAATACGACTATGACAATGGGAGAGAAGATATCTAAATTAAGAAAGATAAATATGCTCAGCCAAGAAGCGCTAAGCGAAAAGCTTAACGTGTCAAGGCAGGCTATATCCAAGTGGGAATCCGATATGGCTTACCCCAGCAATGAAAATTTGATGCAGTTAGGTAAAATTTTCTCCGTTCAAATAGGGGAGCTGTTAGGGGACGAATATCGGGTCAATGCCACATATGGTATGGAAAAGCAGTCAGAGACAGAAAACGATGAAAACGGTGAGGGCATTGCCTCAGAAAAAACAAACACAGGGGCATCATCAGGGATAGCCCTGCCCCAAAATGAGCACAGCCCTTTGAGCAAAAGTAAAAATAGGTGGAAACTTTTTGGTGAGATAGGGATAAAGGTTATTGCATTTGTTTTAATAGGGACGTTGCTCTTTCAAAGTGTAAATATGAATATAAAAATAAATAGCTTGCAAAGTGAGGTTGGCAGCCTTAGAAGCTATGTTTACAATATGAAAAACGGCTACATAATAAATCAGCCGCCTGAGGAGGAATATATAGATTTTGACTACAAAATCGGGGAATATAATCAGGATACAGAGGAGATAGAGCTGTCGATTTCCCTCACCCCCAAAACTTATACAGCCGCCACTAAGGCGCAGTTTTGTGTCAAGGGAAAGTTAAAATCCACCGTGGAAGATGCGAAGCTTGAAAATGGGGCGTATAACGCCAAAATAAAATTCCCGGTGGAGGACAATGTGTCGGTGTATCTGTATTTGACCGACGGCGGCGAGACAAAAAGCATACTTATCACCTCTTTTGATGATATGAGCATATTCTATAAAATTTCTTGTAGTGCACAGCTTGAAACCCATGTGAAAAAAGCTAAAGGAAACATTGATGTCCAAGGTCAGATAGGCATAAAGCTTTGGGGCGGAGTTAATCCCGAAACAAATAAAAAATACATCTACCCTGTTAAGGCGACAATCGAAGTTTATCTGGACGGAGAATTGTATACAACCCTACCGTGTAAAAATCTTATGGCAGATGTGAATAGAAAGGCGAGCGGTGATGATATAACTGAAAATGCACAGGCAGAGGATAAGGCAATCAGAGAGGGTGAAGTAACATATTTTGAAGATATCGCAATGAGCATACAAAAACCTTCTATAACTCAAAATAGCACCTTGGAGTACAAGGTGATTTTGGTGGATAATTTTGGCAAGGAATATGAGCTTATTCCAGATAGTGACACAGGGGTTTCCATAAGAAAATAATAAATTTAGGGATAAATTATTTTTAATAGGCTATGGGTTTTTCTTAAAAATTAATAGTCAATCCAGGATATTTATGAAGAATAAAACGGCGATAAGCCCAAGGCGGAACAACAAATATTTTATTTTCATCTAAAGGGGTGTATAAACTCTTTCACTTTGCAAAGAATATATGTAAAATCCAACTATACGTTAAATCGGAGGAGCATATATGAAAAAGAAGCTTTTCGGAGCATTAGGTGAAAGGCTAAAGGGCAATACACTGATTGTTGTGCTGTTTTTGGCGGTGATTGCCGCAGGTGTGTTCTCTTACAATACAATAAGCGACATCAATCAAAAGCTAAAAAATCAAAATCCACAAAAAATACAACAGACGCCTGGTCCTTCGCCCTCAGAAGAGGTTACAGACACCCAAAAAGAACAGAATAATGTACCCCTTCCAAAGGCGACAAATCCACCTAAAATAGAAAAAGATGATGAAGAAAAAGATGTGGACAACGTGCCGGAGGTGGCAGTCCCCACGGAAAAAATGTTTATTCTCCCCGTAGATGGAAAGATATATTCGGCTTTTTCGGGGAATGAATTAGTTTACAACAGGACTTTAGATGATTGGCGTACCCACAACGGCATAGATATTTCAGCACCGAAAGATGCAGGAGTGAGGGCAGGTGCGGCAGGCACTGTGGCGGAAATTTATAACGACGGAATGTTAGGCACTGTCGTCGAGATAAATCACGGCGCTTTCCTTGCAAAGTATTGCGGCTTGAACGAGAAAACTTTCATCAAAAAAGGCGATATGGTAAGCCAGGGGCAGTCAATCGGCACGGTGGGTGAGATGATGTTAGAGGTGAGCGATGAGAGCCACGTTCATTTGGAGATAATCAAAAACGACCAAGCGGTAAATCCCGATACCATATTGCACTAAAAACAAAATGTTACAGCCTTGTAAACTTACGGTTTGCAAGGCTGTTTTAGTTGAAAAAACTTGAAATTTATGTTAATATAACTATTATAAGGTGTGAGATGTGAGATATTTTTTTAAGGAGTACACCTTTTTATCGTTAATAAAATAAAGTAAAGATTGGAAATAATTATGGCTAAATTTGAGTTTATCAAAAATGAAATAGAGGGATTGGTGGTAATAAAACCCACCGTTTTCGGCGATGCCCGTGGATTTTTTATGGAAACTTTTCACAAAGATGAGTTTGCGGCGGCAGGGATAACAGAAGAATTTGTTCAAGACAATCATTCTGCCAGCACAAAGGGCGTTTTGCGTGGGCTACATTTCCAAACTGAAAACACTCAAGGCAAGCTTGTGAGGGTGATAAAAGGCGAGGTTTATGATGTGGCGGTGGACTGTCGCCCTAACTCCAAAACTTTCGGCAAATGGTTCGGCATAACATTGAGCGCTGAAAATAAAATGCAGTTCTATATCCCAAAAGGGTTTGCACACGGCTTTTTGGTGTTAAGTGATGAAGCTGAATTTGTATATAAATGCACTGATATATACAACCCAAAGGCGGAGGGCGGAATACCCTACAATGATGAGTATGTACAGGTTCAATGGCCTAAAGTAGACGTGCCAATAAATTTGAGCCCAAAGGATAGTCTCCACACGCCCTTTAAATCCCAGACTTTTGAAAGCTTTTTGAAATATTGATATAAGTTTAAAAACGGCATATTTTGAGTAAAAAGGAATATTTAATGAGTAATGAAATGCAGGACAGTCCGCTGAAATTTATAAAACGAAACTTGAACGTGAAAAGGGTTGTCGGCCTTTGTAAAAGAGGGCTTACTTCGCTTTCCGCCGAGGGTTTTGAAGCGACCTTGAGAAAGGTGGATTTTCGCTTAAAATTGATGAGTAAGGGCGATGTATGGCGGTTTCGCAGCGATATTCCATTAAAAAAAGAACTAAAAGCCCAGAGGGAAATAACTTTCGCCTATATGCCTAAAATCAGCATAATAGTCCCACTTTTCAACACTCCCGAAAACTTTTTCACCCAAATGGCAGAGAGCGTTTTAGCTCAGAGCTATAAAAATTGGCAACTGATTTTGGTTGATGCCTCAAACATAAATTTAAAATATATTAAACAGGGGGCAGGCATATTAAACGATGAGCGAATAGTATATAAAAAATTAAGTGAAAACCTAGGCATAAGCGAGAACACAAACGTGGGATTTTCCTTGGCGGACGGTGATTACTTTGCCCTTCTTGACCATGATGACGTGATTTTGCCCAATGCGCTGTTTGAAAACGTAAAGATGATAAACCAGCGGGGCGCAGATGTGCTTTACAGTGATGAAATTACCTTGAGCGGAGATTTAAAAAAGCTTATTCAGTTTCATTTCAAGGTGGATTACGCACCGGATTTTTTGCGTGGAGTGAATTATATCACCCATTTTTTGGTTTTCGAAAAAAAGCTTTTTCAAAAGGTGGGCGCCTATGAAGACCCACAGTATGACGGTGCGCAGGACTACGATTTGATTTTGCGCCTCACGGAGCAAGCTAAGTGCGTGTGCCACATACCAAAAGTTTTGTATTACTGGAGAGGACACGCAGGCTCTACTGCCAAAGATATGTCCGCAAAGAGCTATGCCTTTGAGGCAGGAAGAAAAGCCGTCGAGGACCATTTAAAAAGAATTGGTTTAAAAGGCAGGGTGGAAATACAAAAATACCCCGGTAGCTATCGCACTGAATATGAGGTGATTGGCAAGCCTAAAATTGCTATTGTCATTCCAAACAAGGATAATACAGAGGATTTAAATAGGTGCATAAAAAGCATATACAGATATGGAGGCTGGGAAAACATTGAGATTATAGTCGTTGAAAACAACTCACAAGATGAAAATACATTTGAATATTACAACAAAATTACATCTCAATACAAAGAGGTAAAGGTCGTTAAATATCAAGGTGGTTTCAATTTTTCGGCTATATGCAATTTTGGCGTGAGTGTGAGTGAGGCAGAGCATATTCTGCTTTTGAATAACGATGTGGAATTTATAAAGGATAATTCTTTGGGTGAGATGCTCTCCTACTCCCAGCGAAAAGATGTGGGAGCAGTGGGCGGAAAACTCTTTTATCCCGACGGCACAATACAGCATGCCGGCGTTATTGTAGGGATAAATGGCTCGGCAGGGCATAGCCATAAAGGGCTCCAGGGGGACACCACGGGGGATATGTACCGCTTGGTCACAAGCCAAAATTATCTTGCTGTAACAGGCGCTTGTCTTATGGTTAAGAGCAAAATTTACAACAAATATCCATTAGACGCAGAAAATTTTGCGGTGGCGTATAACGATATAGATTTTTGCTTACGGCTTTATGAAGCAGGGTACTTGAACGTATTTACCCCATTTTGCCAGGCTTACCACTATGAGAGCAAATCTCGTGGACTTGACACGTCGGGGGAGCCAAACTTGCGCTACGAGGGAGAAAAAGAGCGATTTGCAACAAAATGGGCAAAGTATTTTAACTACGGTGACCCATATTACAACCCACATTTCACTCTGCTTTATGAGAATTACGGGTATAAATGATGCTTAAAATTAAAAGAATAAAAGAACTTTGCGGTTTATTTTTTCAATATGTAACAGAAGAGGGGCTTTTTTCCACGGTAAAACGGGCAACAGCCTTTTTTTCAAGACGTGTGCGGAGCAAAAAAGGTAGATTTTTGCCTCCACCTCAGGCGCTCAATCAACAAAAAAAATATAAATGTCCGTCCCTCAAAGACGGAAAAATAGCGGTTGTAACCGCTTTATACAACACTAACCCCTCATTTTTGAAAGAGTATGTAGATAGCTTTTTACAGCAAAGCTATGGTTATAAGGAGCTCATATTGGCAGATGCCTCAGACGATGAACATTCGTATGTGGCTCAGTATGTGAAAAGTTTAAACAGCTCGGAAATAATTTATGAGAAGTTAGAGAAAAACTTCGGAATAGCCGAAAACACAAATTCCGGGGTAAAACTTGCCACTGCGGACTACATATGCCTGTGTGACCACGACGATATCTTGTCGCCCGATGCCCTTTATCAGATGGCAAAGGCGATAGAGGACAATGGCGCACAGTTTATTTACAGCGATGAAGCACTTTTCGACACCGATTGGACAAACCCCATTGTGGCACATTTTAAACCGGATTTCAGCTATTATTATTTGACAAATTGCAATTATATATGCCATTTGGCGTGTATGAAAAGAGAATTATATACGGCACTGGGCGGACTAAACAGCAAATATAATGGAGCGCAGGACCACGATTTATTCCTGAAAGTCACAGAGAATAATGATATAAAAATCCATCATATACCCAAAGTGTTATACTACTGGCGTGTCCACGAACAGTCCACCAGCAGTGGGGTGGGAGCAAAGCCATACGTCACACAAAATGCCTTGAGGGCGATTGATGACCATCTGGCGAGGATAAACGTGAAAGGGCAGGCTCGTGAGGGGAGTTTCCCCAGCACCTATAAAATAGATTATCAGTTGACAAAAACTCCATTGGTGTCTGTGATTATCCCCAGCAAAGACCATATTGATGATTTAAAGAATTGTCTTGAAAGCATATATTTGAAATCAGAATACAAAAATTTTGAAATAATAGTGGTGGAAAATAATTCAACACAGGCAGAGACATTTGATTATTATAAAGAAATAGAGAGTAAATATACAAACTTACGGGTGATTTATTACAAGGGCGGATTTAATTTTTCTGCCATAAATAATTTTGCTATTAGACAGGCGCAAGGGGATATGTACCTTATGCTCAACAACGACATCAGCTTTATTGACGGCAAAGCTATTGGGGAGATGGTGAGCCTTGGTATACAAAAAAAGGTTGGGATTGTCGGCGCTATGCTGTATTACCCGGACGATACCGTACAGCACGGGGGGGTTATCACAGGTCTTGGCGGTTATGCCGGTCACAGCCATAAGTATCACAGGCGTGGAAAAAGCGGATATATGTTTCGGTTGTCCTGTGTGCAGAATTTATCCTGTGTGACTGCGGCCTGCCTTTTGGTCACAAAAGAGGCGTTTTCCCACGTTAATGGTATGGACGAGGAGTTCGCTGTTGCATTTAATGACGTGGATTTTTGCCTGAGGGTGCGAGATGCCGGCTATGAGGTTCTGTTTACACCTTATGCTATGGCGTACCACTATGAGAGCAAATCTCGGGGCAAAGATACTGATAGCGAGAAAAAAGAGAGGTTTGAGGGTGAGAGGCAGAGGCTGAAGGCACGATATGGCGACAGTTTGCTGAAAGACCCGTTCTACAATCCAAACTTGACTTTAGATATGGAGGATTTCTCTGAAAGCCGTGTGCTGCCAAAGTATTAGTGGATTTTATATAAGAAGATATATTTTAAGAGGGATAAGTCAATATATTTAATTTGCAGATATCGAATATCATATAAAAATTTTACAGACAAGGCGATGTGCCTCAACGTTTATATCGCCCCTATTTTTATATCCAATCCCAACATTTGACTTAGAGACGAAGTTATCCTATAATAATATAAAAATACCCCGAAATTGGCAGTTAAGCCTTTTTCGGGGTAGATTTATTTAGATGTATATAACAAAAGCAATGGGAAAATAAAAGATAAATTACTACCTGCCAACAGGTGCGGCAGGGTTGAGGGGTTTAGCGTGGGAGGTGGTGTGCCTCATCATTTTAAGTAAGGGGTTACAGATAGCCCCTGTAACAATAGCGCCTACGGCGATTTCCAAAATACCATTAAGGCTTACAATGGTGATTAAAATAGAGATGAGCCCAACGCCTAAGTCATTGAAAAATAGTGCGAGGCAGCCAAGCACCATACAGGTGTGAAGAATGGTTGAGATGACTGCGGTTATGGTTATGGATAGGAGCTGAGATTTTATTACCTTTCTCAAAGCCATAAAAAGTAGACCAGCAATCAGCCCGAACAGTATGCGAGTACCCAGTGCCATCAAAAGGCTTGCCAGTGGTTTTCCGCTGACAAAAGGGCTGAATGCCATATCAACGGGACTAGTGGCGGCGGTGGTTGCCTTGAAAATGCTGATAAGCCCGAAAACTCCCCCAAGTATTGCCCCACAAGCAGGCCCTAAAAGAATGGCTGCAATAATAACGGGAATGTGGAGCAAAGTGATTGCCACAGGTGGAATTAGAATAAATCCCAAAGGTGTGAACGACAGAATTAACTCCAAAGCTAATAATAGGGACATTTGGGTCAGTTTAAGAACATTTGTGCGATTGTTGAACATGATTTCCTCCTTGCTGCTGTTCTGCCCTAAGCAGATACAACGCAAACATTTTATTTATGTAAACACCGAAGTGATACACCGAGGTTAAATAAACTTTTATCTAAAAAAGTATCTTTCATCGCTTACAGTTAAGATGAAATTTTATATTTATAGCAACAGTTTAGATGCGCTGAGATTGTAATATAGTGGGAGCTATTTTACATTTCTGCGATAAATCAGCGATAAGCCGTCACAGATAAGATTAGGGTTATGGAGCGTTTCGTGGGTGCAGTAGTGCATAATTTGAGGGCAAAATTCACCGGTCATCACAACCGTTGGCACGCCAAACAGGAGCTTTGCAAAGCGGTCAATCAGACCGTCAAGCATACAGGCGTTGCCGATGATTAATCCGGCTTCCATACTTGCAATTGTATTTGTACCGGCGACAGTTTCAGGAAAAGCTTCTAAGTCGATCTGTGGCAGCTGGGCTGCGTGGGTGGTCAAAGCGTCCAAAGAAAGACGTATTCCCGGAGAGATACAGCCACCGATTATTGAGCCTTTGCTGTCAATAGCCATAACCGAGATTGCGGTATCGAAGTTGACTACCAGCGCAGGGAGGCTATAAGATGAGCAGACTGCAACTGCGCCGGCGACGATATCGGCACCTAACTGGGCGGGGTTGTCTATCTTTATATTAAGCCCTGTTTTAAGCCCGGGACCAACTGTTAAAACTCTAAAATTACCCAGTAAAAGCACGGCTTCTCGCAGGCAGCTTGTAAGCGCAGGAGCAACACTGCTTATAATAGCCCCCTCTAACTCTTCACAACTTGCCCCATATAAGTCAAACAGATTTTTGAGCTGAATTGCATACTCGTCCGATGTTTTCATAAGATCGGTGCGAACTTGAGAACGAAAATAAAGGGTGTCGTTTTTATAAGCTCCAATAAGGATATTGAAGTTGCCGATATTAATTGTTAGCAGCAAGATAGCACCGCCTTTTTCATATATTTTAGCAAAATAATCATACACTATATTCCCTTAAAGTGCAAGAGCAAACTGTAATTTCATACAGGATATCATAGGCGTCAAAATTTTAGCATTTACGCTTTTGGAGCAATGGGGTGGAGAAAAAAAGGTGAATATCAAGGGATAAATATAAAAGGCAACCCGTTATTTCAAGCAGCCCAAAAAAGCGAGACAGCATAATATACTGTAAATAACTTTTGGGGCGCAGCTTGGTTTTAGGGTTGCCTCTTGTTTTATCGTGATACAGAAAAAACACGCATTTTGGATAAACTAATACAAACCTTTTAGGCTTTCTTGATAATCCTTGCTCAAATCCATCATTTTGCGGAAAAAGTCCAAGGCGTAATTTCTAAATTCCTCTGGGGTGTCGTCGGCGACCTTTTGCAAAATTGCCTCTTCTCTTTTTCTGTCCAAAGTTGGCAATCCACGCTCTTTTTTGTATTGAGATATGGAGGCTGAAATCTCCATTCTCTGAATAAAAAGCTTGAGCATATCGTCGTTGATTGAGCTTATCTCATCTCTTAATAAATCTAAAGTGTCCATTATCTTACTCCTAATTTTCCCAATATTCTTCTAATGTGAGATTATTGTCCATAATATATGTGGCGATATCCACCCCTACATACCTGTAATGCCAAGGCTCATACTGTATGGCTGTGACAGCTTCTCTGTCCTTTGGATATCTTAATATAAAACCGTAATTTTTACAGTTTGCTATCAGCCATTTAAAGTGGTCGGTCTTTTCAAACTCCTGTGTTAAATCGCTGTTATTGTTGTACCAAGTGGAGGATACAATGTCGGCGCTAAGGCCTAAATTATGCTCACTTGTACCCGGAATAGCCACCCACTTTGCCGCCTCTGTCTGGGCAGCTTCCTTAGAATAGCCGGCGCTGATATAGGATTGAACCTTTTTGTTGTACAGCCCTTGCTGGTAGGCTATGGTGCGGTAAGTGGAGACCAAATACATAGGACATCCCGCATTTCTGGCATCACTTAACATTTTTTCCAGTGAGTCTGCGGCACGGACATCAAACAGTTTTTCTGTTCCGGCAATCTTTCGAGTGGAGACATCAAAGTCGCTGTTCAAGGGGTGTGAAGTGTTTACCAAGGTTGTAAACTCGTTTTGAGGGGGTTTTATGCCCATATCGGGGACGCTTACATCAGAGGCGGAATTTACGGTGAGAGAGCTTTGGTTACCCTCGCTGTTTTGATTTACAGAGGATATTTGCTCTGAGGGATTGCTCTTTGAGGATTTGTCTGTGTCTTTGCCTCCCACTAATGAAATCAGCCCTTTTATTGCAAAAAATGCAATGGCAAGACAGAGCAAAAGGACTGCACTTGAGCGCACTCTTTTTATAAACAAGCGCTTTTTGCGCCGTTTCAATGCCTGTTCTTTTTTATCCATAATACCACCTTATAATTAAATATTAAATGTACTTTTGATACATTATTCTAACTCGCCAAGACAGAACATAGACAGCGATGCCGCAGTTATGGCGGCGGTCTCGCAGCGCAAAATTCTTTTGCCCAGCCCTATTATTTTGGCGCCGTTTTCAAGGGCAAGTCGGGCTTCTTCACTGCTGAAACCGCCCTCACTGCCTATAATTATCGCAACATTTTTACATTCGTTAAAATCAAGCGCAGACATCTTGTCAGTTGAATTTTCATAAAAGAAAAGGACTAAATCATAATCTTTAAACTCGCCCATGAGCTGTTTATAGCTCAAAGTGTCCTGCACTTGCATAGGGCGATTGCGCCCTGATTGCTTGCAAGCCTCATCGGAAATTTTCTGGAGACGTTGCTTTTTATTATCCTCTTTTTTGCTCTTCTGCGCCACGCAATACTCGCTCACAAAAGGCACCAGTCGGTTCGCCCCTAATTCGCACATCTTTTGAGTGATAAATTCTAATTTATCGCTTTTGGGAAGTGCCATATACACGGTCAGACGGCAGGAGGGTTCAGCCACATTATCGCTGATAGAAATAACACGGGAAACCACCTGTTTTTCATCTACGTTGATGGTCTGCGCTATATAGTCGTGACCATTTTTGTCAGATAAAATCAGTGTTTCACCTATCTTAATGCGCATTACACGGGCAAGATGTTTAGCCTCATCACCCAAAATAAAAGCGGTGTCGCCATCGATTTTATCTAAAAAATATCTGTGAGCCATATGTATTTCCTTTAATATTTAAGTAAAAATTGGCAGGGGTGGTGGGCTGATAAAAATGGTATACCTAAAGCTGAAAAATCATCATTTAAGTAGCCATTGTGGGGAAAATTATTCTATAAAAGGCTTGTGATACCCAGCGCACTGATAAAAAACTTTGTGAGATTGAAACTTAGGGTCGGCTCACATCGTTTACAGTATAGGCGCACGGATAAAAACTTTCATAAAAGTCCTTGGTTTTACAGGGGATTATCCTTATGTTTAAAGCGTTGCCTCGATACAAACCCAGTTGTTTTTCTCGTGCAATTGCTTGATTTTAAAGCCATAACTTGTGAGAGCCCATAGGACTTCATCTTTTCTTGGAGCAATAATTCCGCTGGTGATGTACAGCCCGTCGCTTTTAAGCAGAGCCGGCACGTCCTTGGACAGGGCAATCACTGCATTTGCCACAATATTTGCCACGATTATATCGTATTTTCCCGTAGCGGTTTCACTCAAGTCACCGACTTTAATATTAAATTTATCCTCAACTGCGTTAAATTTGGAATTTTCTTCGGCGACTTTTACAGCCATAGGGTCAATATCAACGCCGTCGACTTCCTCAGCGCCCAAAAGAACGGAGGCAATACCCAAAATTCCGCTGCCGGTACCTACGTCTAAAACTCTCTCGCCGCCTTTTATAACCCTGTCTAAAACCTCAAGGCAAAGAAAGGTGGTCTCGTGCGTTCCTGTGCCAAATGCCATACCGGGGTCTAATTTTAGGATTTTCCTATGGGTCTTATAGTCCTCCCACGACGGACAGATAGCGAGTTTTTCCCCCACGTCCATAGGGTGATAGTATGCCTTCCAGCCACTTTCCCAGTCCTCTTGATTTACATATTCCACTGCACAGGTAAAAGTGACCCCTAACTGTCCCAGACGATTTTCTAAAGTCAGCAAAGCATTTTGCGCATCTAATTCGGGAGAGATGTAATGGTGAATTATGATTTTTGAGCGGTCCTTGTCAATCAGGTCCTGCTCGATTAAATCCACATGTGCAATCTCCTGTACCTGAGTTTCCAAATCGCTGTAATCCTCAATTTGTACCCCCAAAGGGCAGACCTCAGCGCTGATTATATTGCAAATATCCTCATTTTTTTTATCGGTGATGATTTTTATATCTGTCCATTGCATTGTAAAATCTCCTTTTGAATGTTATATAGTATACCATAAATAAGACTGACTTTCCAGTTGAAAAATGATATTAAGATAAATATTATACGAAAGGGCTGCGAAGCTCAATGACTAAGCCCACCACGGTGACAGGTAAGTTTTCACACTCTAAGGGGGTGTAGTACATAGGCAGAAAATCCGGATTTGTGGGAACTAAAGTCATACCTTGTTTTTGGCAGATAACTTTTTTCACCGTCGCCTCTTCGTTGCCCACCATAACCACGGCGGTTTGACCGTTTTCCACAGTTGGTTGCCTTTTTACGATGACGATATCGCCGTCGCTGATTTTTGGCTCCATACTGTCACCTCGGATTTTCAGAGCAAAAAATTCTCCGGTTTTACTGAGCTCCTCGTTTATTTTTTCGTACCCGATAACCTCCTCACAGGCATAATTGGGGCTGCCTGCACGGACAAAACCCAATATGGGAATAGGCACGGTCTCCACGGGGGCTTTGTGGATTATCTCAACGCCTAAAAGCTCCTCAAAACCCACGGCAAAAAAATCGCACAGGCGGATAATCGTGTGATAATCCGGCTTGCGTTGACCTGTTTCCCACATAGCCACGGTACTGGTGGACACGCCGAATTTTTTGGCAAATTGTGCTTGAGTAAGGGACATTTTTTTTCTTAACACAGGCAGATTTTTCATAGTGGACACATCCTTTTACTGGATAATATCACATTATGTGATATTTGTAAATGAAAAGTTTGATAGATATTAGCGAATTTTTTATAAATATCAAAGAATTTTCAGATAAATCCTTGAAATCAAACAACTGTCAATAGTAATATTATCAAATAATCACTATATGTGATTGACACTAAAGAAAAAGTATATTATAATAAAATCACTAAACGTGATAATGGGGGACGATATGTGGAAAAAGATAGTTTTAGATGATTTATTAAGATATGCACAGCTGATTAAAATACAGCCTGTTTTGAAAATCAGACTTGTGGCGCTTGGAAATAAGATAAGGAGAAGTGCAAACAATCGCTTTCAACGGGCGGAGATGCCTGAGCAATTAGACAGCTTTAAAAAATTGAGCAGAACAATCAACGCAAACCAAGGTGAAATTGAGGATATGGAGAGGGCGCTTGAATTTCTGCCACAGCGTGAAAGTGAAATTTTGCACCACTTCTATGTGGACAGGCAATATGGGTATTTGGACATTATAAGCGAAGAATTAGGCATAGAGCGCAGTCAAATTTACCGATTAAAGGATAGGGCTTTAAAGCGCTTGTCATTGTACATATATGGTATGAGCGACTGATAAAAGCCTTGGCAAAAAATAGCAGACGGCAGCAGTAAATGCCGTCGTCTGTTAAATTTCTGTCATTTATAATGAGATGATTGACAAAGTTAGAAATAGTATAAATTCACTGTTGCAATAAGGCTGAGCAGCAGGCAAGAAGTGGAAAGTTGTTAGAATACATATGTTAAATAGAACT
>JAVVVT010000004.1:33755-33998 GCA_036652515.1 Oscillospiraceae bacterium | reverse complement strand
CCTTTCTGCTTGATAAACACGACACGGTGGGCATAGACTGTGTGGCTATGTGCGTCAACGACATTATTTGCAGCGGTGCAAAGCCTCTGCTTTTCCTTGACTATATCGCTGTGGGTAAGAACTACCCCGAAAAAGTTGCCTGTGTTGTAAGCGGTGTGGCAGAGGGCTGTGTGCAGGCAAATTGCGCCTTGGTGGGGGGAGAGACCGCCGAGATGCCGGGATTTTATCCTGTGGACGAGTACG
>JAVVVT010000004.1:0-33745 GCA_036652515.1 Oscillospiraceae bacterium | reverse complement strand
TGCAGTGGGAATTGTGGACAAAGCCAAAATATTAGACAACAATAATGTAAAAGATGGTGACGTGATTATCGCATTGCCCTCCAGCGGAGTACACTCCAACGGATTTTCACTGGTGAGAAAGGTATTTTTCATCGGAGATAAGGGCAATGATGCCCTCAATTCTTATATAGAAGATATAGGCTCCACCCTGGGTGAAGCACTTTTGACCCCTACAAAAATCTATGTTAAACCTGTCCTTGAGCTCCTTGAAAAGGTAGAAGTAAAGAGCATCGCCCATATCACAGGGGGCGGATTTTATGAAAATGTCCCCAGAGCTTTGCCGGAGGGAAAAAAGGCGGTCATCAAAAAGTCCGACGTGAGGGTTTTGCCGATTTTTGAGCTCATACAATCCACAGGCAATATACCTTTACAGGATATGTACTCCACCTTTAATATGGGCGTGGGAATGATGATAATCGTCTCTCCTGAGCAGGCAGAAAAGGCTCTAAAAGTTTTGCAATCGGAAGGCGCATACATAATCGGCAGGGTAGAAGATGGGGAAAAAGGTGTTGAGCTATGCTAAAAGTTGCTGTTTTGGTTTCAGGCGGCGGCACAAATTTGCAGGCGATAATCGACGGAGTCCAGAATAAAACAATCAAAAATACACAATTGGTGTTGGTGGTTTCAAACGTGGCAGGCGCCTATGCCTTGCAAAGAGCAGAAAAACATAATATCCCAAGTGCGGTTTTAAGAAAAAAAGATTTTGAAACTCTTGAGCTGTGGGAGGAGGCGCTGACACAAATTTTAGAAGAAAAACAGGTGGATTTGATAGTCTTGGCAGGCTTTATGAGCATACTGTCGGAAAAATTTACCCACCGATTTGAAAACCGAATTATAAACGTACACCCTTCTTTGATACCGTCTTTTTGCGGCGCCGGCTTCTATGGGCTGAATGTCCATAAAGCTGTCCTTGAAAAGGGCGTAAAGGTGACAGGTGCCACGGTGCATTATGTAAATGGACAGGTTGACGGGGGCAAAATCATCGCCCAAAAAGCGGTGGAAGTGGCAGAGGGCGACACTCCGGAAACTTTGCAAAAAAGAGTTATGGAACAGGCGGAGTGGATTATATTGCCAAAGGCGATTGATGACATAGCCCGCAAGGAGCGCCCATAAACTTCACATAGCAGGCTTAAAAACATAAACATTTGACATATTATATATAGAAAAGAGAGCTTTAAATGGTAGATTTAAAAACTTATCTTGAAGGAAATTCATATCCAGGCAGGGGAATATTAATAGGCAAAACAGCCACCCACACGGTCATAGCCTATTTTATAATGGGCAGGAGCGAAAACAGCAGAAATCGTATTTTCCTTTTAAATCAAGAGGGTATACGCACCCAGGCTTTTGATAGTAGCAAATTAAGTGACCCATCGCTGATTATATATGCACCTGTGAGGGTTTTGGACGGTGCTACAATCGTGACCAACGGAGACCAGACAGATACGATTTACAACTTTTTAAAAGAGGGAAAAACCTTTGAAGAAGCCTTGAGAACTCGTGAATTTGAGCCTGATGCGCCAAACTTTACCCCGAGAATTTCAGGGATAGTTTATCCCGATGCCTCCTTTAAACTCTCTATTTTAAAGAGCGACGGGGGCGATGATGCCTCCTGTGTGAGAAATTTCTTTGAGTATGACCAGCCGATAGAGGGCGTGGGTAAAATCATTCACACCTATGAAGAAAACGGCAGCCCCATACCATCTTTTGAAGGGGAGCCTCGCACTTGTAAAATAGGCGGAGACATAGATACTTTCACAAATATGATGTGGGATAGCCTGAACTTTGATAACAAAGTCAGCCTTTTTGTAAGATATATTTCCCACGCTGAGGGCACGTCCGACACAAGAATTGTAAATAAAAATATTAGGGAGGACTGATTTTATGAAAGAGTTAGAGCTGAAATACGGCTGCAACCCAAATCAAAAACCATCAAAGATATTTATGGAAAACGGGGAGTTGCCAATCACCGTTTTAATTGGCAAACCGGGATATATCAACTTTTTAGACGCATTGAACGGCTGGCAGTTGGTGCGAGAATTGAAAGCTGCCACAGGCTTGCCGGCGGCTACCTCCTTTAAGCACGTCTCTCCGGCGGGGGCTGCGGTGGGTCTGCCTCTTTCCGACATTTTGAAAAAGATATATTTTGTAGAGGGGCTGGAGCTCTCACCCTTGGCTTGTGCCTACGCTCGTGCCAGAGGTGCGGACAGAATGTCATCTTTCGGAGATTTTATCTCTTTGAGTGATGTATGCGACAGGCAGACAGCGGCAATTATCGCCAAGGAGGTTTCAGACGGAGTTATAGCTCCCGGATATACACAAGAGGCTTTGGAAATCCTTAAAAAGAAGAAAAAGGGCGCTTATAATATAGTCCAAATTGACGAAAATTACACCCCTGATCCAATAGAGCACAAGGAGGTTTTCGGGGTCACTTTTCAGCAGGGCAGAAACGAGCTGAAAATCGACGAAAATTCTTTTTCCAACCTTGTCACCAAGAATAAAACTCTCACGCCACAGGCAAAAAGAGATATGGCAATCGCAATGATAACACTGAAATATACCCAGTCAAACTCGGTGTGTTTTGTAAAAGACGGTCAGGCGATAGGCGTGGGGGCAGGTCAGCAATCAAGAGTTCATTGCACCCGTTTGGCAGGTAATAAGGCGGATATCTGGTGGCTTCGTCAAAATGAAAAAGTGTTAAATTTGTCCTTTGTAGAGGGGATAAGCCGTGCAGACAGAGACAATGCCATAGATGTTTATATTTCAGATGAGCACGACGATGTGCTATCAGAAGGTGTTTGGCAGACAAAATTCAAAACAAAGCCAGAGGTTTTCACAAAGGAAGAGCAAAAAAACTGGCTCTCCCTTTTAAAAGATGTGACGCTTGGTTCAGATGCGTTTTTCCCATTTGGGGATAATATTGAAAGAGCATATAAGTCCGGCGTAAAATATATCGCCCAGCCCGGTGGAAGCATCAGAGACGATGATGTTATAAACACCTGTGACAAATATGATATGGCGATGTCCTTCACCGGAATACGCCTTTTTCACCACTAATAAATAATCGGCAGGTCTTAAACGGCTGTAAAATTTCTTTACGGCACCCTTTTCAAAGGAGAAAAGTATGAAGATTTTAGTAGTAGGCGGAGGCGGACGTGAACACGCTACAATAAAAAGCTTGTATGGCGCAGGCAGAGAGCTATTTTGCGCACCGGGCAACGCAGGGATAGAAAACCTTGCCACCTGTGTGGATATAAAGACAAACGATATAGACGGCATTGTCAATTTTGCGGTAAAAGAAAAAATAGACCTTGTTATAGTCTCTCAGGACGAGCCTTTGGTTTTGGGTATGGTGGACGCTTTGGAAGAGGCGGGAGTCCGTGCTTTCGGACCAAATAAGGCGGCGGCAATCATAGAGGGCAGCAAGGCTTTTTCAAAAGATTTGATGAAAAAATACAAAATCCCAACTGCTGATTACGAAAAATTCACAAGCAGTGAAAAGGCTTTGGCTTATGTTCAGGAGCAAAATAAATACCCTACGGTAATAAAAGCCAGTGGACTTGCCCTAGGCAAAGGGGTGATTATCGCAGAGAATTTTGCCCAGGCAAAAGAAGCGATAGTCGATATGCTGGACGGGGCAAAGTTTGGGCAGAGTGGTAGTGAGATTGTGATAGAAGAATTTTTGAGTGGCACCGAGGTGTCGGTTTTAGCCTTTACCGACGGAAATTGTGTGAAACCTATGGTCAGCGCCAAAGACCACAAACGTGCTCTTGATGATGACCAAGGGCTGAACACAGGGGGAATGGGCGTGATTGCGCCAAATTCGGCATACACCGAAGAGATTGAAAAAATTTCCTACGAAAGCATTTTCTTACCCACGATTAAAGCTATGAAAGCCGAGGGCAGAACCTTTAAAGGGGTGCTGTATTTTGGACTCATCATCACAGAGCAAGGACCAAAAGTCATAGAGTACAATTGCCGGTTGGGAGACCCTGAGGCGCAGGTTTGTCTGTCTTTGCTGGACACGGATTTGCTCACCATTTTAAACGCTGTCATAGATGAAAAGCTTGAGGACATTCAGGTGAAAAACAAGGACGGGGCGGCGATAATAGTTATGGTTTGTTCCGGCGGATATCCGGAGCATTATGAGAAGGGGCAAGAGATTAAAGGATTAGACGACAAGGGTCAAAATTCTAACTTTGATTATGTTTTCCACAGCGGAACAGTGAGGAAATCGCAGGGGTATTTTTCAAACGGAGGCAGAGTTTTGGGCGTGCTGTCACTGGGAAAAGATGTTCCCTCCGCACAGGATAAAGTTTATGCCAACATTGATAAAATCAGTTTCAAAGACAGCTTTTACCGAAAAGATATAGGAGGCAAAAGATAATGGTATATCGAGTTTATGTGAGCAAAAAGGACGAGTACGCAGGCGAGGACAAGGGCATATTGCAGGAGCTGAAAAGCAGCCTTGGCATAAAAGAATTAAAAAATGTAAAGGTTTACAACCGCTATGACATCGAGGGCGTAGATGAGGAGACCTTTAAGGTCGCTGTAAAAAATATATTTTCAGAGCCACAGGTGGACGACGTGTGCTACTCTATAAAAATAGATGATAACGTCTTTGCCACAGAGCTTTTGCCCGGTCAATTTGACCAAAGAGCGGACAGCGCCCAGCAGTGCGTGCAGTTTGTGACAGGTGGCGAGAGACCGACTGTAAAATATGCAAGGGTCATAAAGCTTTTCGGCAAGATAAACAGCCAGGATAAAAGCAGAATACAGAGCCATTTAATCAACCCCGTGGAGAGCCGTATAGCAGCTCTGCAAATGCCAACAACCCTCGAGACCATACAGCCGATACCTGAAAAAACGCCTGTGATAGGTGGATTTATTCAGATGAAAACGGCTGATTTTGAAGGTTTTATAAAAGAGTATTCACTGGCTATGGACGCTGATGATTTGCAGTACTGCCAGAATTATTTTAAGGGGGAAGAAAAGAGAAACCCCACCTTGACCGAATTGAAAATGATAGATACATATTGGTCAGACCACTGCCGACACACCACCTTTATGACGAATATAGATAAGGTGGATATTGAACATTCGGCGGTAAAAAGGAGCTATGAAAAATATTTAAATATTAAAAAAGAGCTTTATCCAAACAGAGAAAACTCTTTGACACTGATGGATTTAGCCACGGTGGGGGCAAAATATTTAAAGCGCACAGGTCGCTTGAAAAATCTTGACGAGAGCGAAGAAATCAACGCTTGCAGTGTGAAGATAGACGTTCAGATGGAGGACGGCAAAAAAGAGAAATGGCTGTTGATGTTCAAAAATGAAACTCATAACCACCCCACCGAGATAGAGCCTTTTGGCGGAGCTGCCACTTGTTTGGGCGGCGCAATCCGTGACCCTCTTTCAGGCAGAAGTTATGTCTATCAAGCTATGCGTGTGACGGGAGCGGCAAATCCACTCGCCCCACTCTCAGAAACTTTGAACGGAAAATTACCTCAGAGCAAAATTTGCCAAACAGCGGCGGCAGGATACTCCTCCTATGGCAACCAAATCGGGCTTGCCACAGGACATGTGGCAGAAATTTATCACCCTAACTATGTGGCAAAAAGAATGGAAGTCGGGGCAGTTATCGGCGCAGTTCCGGCTAAAAACGTGGTGAGAACACAGCCTGTTTGCACAGATGTGATAATTCTTTTAGGCGGAGCCACGGGCAGAGACGGCTGCGGTGGTGCCACAGGCTCCTCTAAAGCCCACGATTTGTCCTCTCTTGAGACTTGCGGAGCAGAGGTGCAAAAAGGCAACGCCCCCGAAGAGAGAAAAATCCAAAGACTTTTCCGTGACCCACAGGTCACTAAGATGATAAAACGCTGTAATGATTTTGGCGCAGGCGGAGTTTCCGTGGCGATAGGAGAATTGGCAGACAGCCTTTTGATAAATCTTGATGTTCTGCCCAAAAAATATGACGGACTTACAGCCACCGAGCTGGCAATCAGTGAAAGCCAGGAGAGAATGGCGGTTGTCGTCAGCGCTAAAAATGCAGATAAATTTATAAAATATGCCGAAAAAGAAAACTTGAGCGCTGTTTTGGTGGCAGAGGTCACCGATTCCGGTCGTCTTGAAATGCTCTTTGAGGGCGAAAAAATTGTCAACTTGAGCCGTGATTTTTTAAACAGCGCAGGTGCGGCAAAATTTGCCAAAGTAAAGGTAGAAGAAGACTTTTTACAGCAAAATATCCCACAATGCCCCATAGATATAGCCTGGGAAAATATGATTTCGGATTTAAATGTGTCCTCACAGCGTGGACTTATTGAGCGCTTTGACTCCACCGTCGGGGGAGCCACCGTGCTGATGCCCTTTGGTGGAAAAAACCAGAGCACGCCCTCACAGGCTATGGCAGCGATGATTCCCACACTGAATAAAAAGGCGCAGACCGCCAGCATTATGGCATATGGATTTGACCCGTATTTAGCAGAGCAAAGCCCTTATTATTCGGCTTATTATGCGGTGATTTCTTCCATTTCCAAGCTGATTGCCGCAGGTGGCGATGTTAAAAATGCGTGGCTTTCTTTCCAAGAATACTTTGAGAGATTGCGCAAAGAGCCTCTTCGCTGGGGCAGACCTTTCTCTGCACTTTTGGGAGCTTTTGAGGCTCAACTTGCCACGGGCATAGGTGCAATCGGGGGCAAGGACAGTATGTCCGGCTCTTTTGAAGATATAGATGTGCCTCCAACCCTCATATCCTTTGTGGCTGGGGTCACCGATGTTAAAAATATCATCTCCCCCGAGTTTAAAAAGCCAGGAAACAATGTCTATTTCATAAAACCACAGCTTGATGATAACGGGCTTTACAACACGGGCAGCCTTAATGAAACTTTTGCAAAGGTGCAAAAAGCAATCAAGGACAAAAAAGTTATCTCCGCTTGGGCGGTGGGATTTGGCGGCGTGGCAGAGGCGGTTACCAAGATGTGCTTCGGCAATAAAATCGGCATTAAAATTGAGCCCACCGTAACAAATGAAGAGCTTTTTGGCAAATGCTATGGCGGATTTGTGGTGGAGACAGCCGTCCCTATGCGCTTAGGCAAAAAAATCGGCGTGACAATGGACGAATACCGTATAAAGGTTCAGCGCCATGTGCTGAAATTGGAGACTCTGCAAAGGGCGTGGGATAAAACCTTAGAGCCTATTTATAAGACCACCACAGGGGCGGCGGTTAAAACTTATCCCAATTTGGAGTATAAAATCAGAGAGAATATCTCTCCTTTGATAAAAACTCCACAGCCAAAAGTGCTAATCCCCGTTTTCCCGGGCACTAACTGCGAGTACGACACGGCGAGAGCTTTTGAAGAAAACGGTGGGAAAGCGGAGATATTGGTCATAAGAAACAGGCGCCCACAAGATGTCTTAGACAGCGCATACAGACTTTCCAAGGCGATAAAGGACAGTCAGATAATCGCTCTTCCGGGTGGATTTTCCGGCGGTGATGAACCTGATGGAAGTGCAAAATTTATTGTTTCTCTTCTGAGAAACCCACAGGTGGCAAAGGAGATTGAAGCTCTTCTTAACAACCGTGACGGCTTGATGTGCGGTATCTGCAACGGATTTCAGGCGCTGGTAAAGCTTGGGCTCGTTCCATACGGACATATAACACAGCCCGACGAAAATGCGCCAACCCTCACATTCAACAGCATCGGCAGACATCAATCAAAACTTGTCCACACCCGTGTCGCCTCGGTTAAATCCCCATGGTTGATGCACCACCAAGTGGGAGACATCAACACCATTGCTGTATCTCACGGTGAGGGCAGATTTATAGCTCCTCAAGAAGTTATAAATCAGCTCATTGCAAATGGTCAGATAGCTACACAGTATGTGGATTTATCGGCAAATGCCACAGATGATGTGAGGTTTAATCCAAACAACTCAGCTATGGCAATCGAGGGCATCACAAGCCCCGACGGCAGAGTTTTTGGCAAGATGTGCCACAGCGAGAGGACCACAAAGTATACCTATAAAAATGTTCCCGATATCACAATTCAGAAAATTTTCAAAGGCGCAGTTGACTATTTTAAATAAATGACATTAAAAAAGAGAACCTATGTATTCAGCGCCTCCAAAAAGTTAGGGTTAAAACTAACTTTAGGAGGTGGGCTGTTATAGGGTTCTCTTTTTGTTTCAGCAAATTTTAATTTATTTTGGCAAATTGGTGCAAATCAAACTCCCTCTAAGTCAAAAGGGGGGATAAAGCTCTCATCGGCTGCCTGTCCGTCCTGAACAAATCCGTTTTTCACACCTAAATATATGGCGTAATCGACCACCTCGTCGTATTCGCTCTTGGTCAATTTTCTGTTGATTTCCTCATACTCAGACAAATCCGTGCAGGGGGTGTACTGGCTCATAAGGCTGATAAAAATATTATCTTTGTATTGCGAATAAAGGTGCTCTAAAATATCTTTTGCGGCGCCGGTTTGGGAGGGCAAAATCAAATGACGCACGATTACACCGCTAGTTATAATGCCATTTTCATCAAAAATGCAGGTGGGCTTTTGGCGCACCATCTCTCTTATTGCGGCGATTGCCACCTGTGGATAATCTTTTGCGCCGGAGTATTTAAGGGCGGTATTCCCATCAAAATATTTAAAATCGGGCAGGTATACGTCCACTATGCCCTCTAACATCTTCAGAGTTTCCACCTTTTCGTAGCCACTTGTGTTATAAACTATTGGTATGGACATACCCTTGGCTCTTGCGGCTTTTACAGCCGAAATTATTTGAAGGGTGTAGTGGGTGGGGGTGACTAAATTTATATTTAAAGCCCCTTTTTCTTCAAGCTCCAAAAAAATATCGCAGAGATGCTCAATTGATATCTCCTTGCCGAAGCCGCCTGTGCTTATCTCTTTGTTTTGACAAAACACACACTTCATATTACAGCCCGAAAAAAACACCGTTCCACTGCCCTTGTCCCCGGAAATACAGGGCTCTTCCCAGGCGTGCAAAGCGGCTCGTGAAATCTTGACACGGTTGCTCATAGAGCAAAAGCCTCTTTGCACCTTGCGGTTTACATCACAGTTTTTAGGGCAGATATTACACTTTTCATCAAAATCTTCCATTATCTCTCCAAAATAAGACTGACGGGGCAGTGGTCACTGCCTGTCACAGAGGCGTGAATTACGCTGTCCTTTATATAGGGGTTGAGGGCTTCTGACACCACAAAATAGTCTATGCGCCAGCCCACATTCTTTTCTCTTGATTTAAAACGGTAGCTCCACCAGGAATAAGCATCTTTGACATCAGGGTATAAAAAGCGGAAAGTGTCCGTGTGTCCCACTTTGAGAAGCTCAGAAAATTTCTCCCTCTCTTGGTCTGAAAACCCCGGGTTTTGACGGTTGCTCTTAGGGTTTTTAAGGTCTATTTCTAGGTGCGCCACGTTTAAATCCCCGCAGAGTATAACAGGTTTTGTAAGGGATAATTTAAGCATATATGCCCTAAGCTTGTCCTCAAAATCCATACGGTAGTCAATTCTCGCCAAGTTCTCCTGACTGTTGGGGCTGTAACAGGTGATGATGAAAAAAGTTTCGTACTCCAACGTAAGCACCCTTCCCTCATCGTCCTGATAGTCGTCCATACCCCTATAAACATTAAGGGGGGTGTGTTTAGTAAAAATGGCTGTGCCGGAATACCCCTTTTTGATGGCGCTGTGCCAGTATTGTTCATACCCCTCAAGGTGCAAATCCAGTTGTTCGGGCTGCATTTTTGTCTCTTGCAAGCAGAAAAAATCCGCCTGTTCAGCATCGAAAAAGTCCAAAAATCCTTTTTGCAGACAGGCTCGCAGGCCATTTGTGTTCCAAGATATAAATTTCATATACAGTACCTATCTTTTCATTGTTTGTTATATTATACTATAATAAGTAGACAAAATAAAGCAAAGAAATTGTACATTTTTGAGTTACTAAAAAATTGTATTTAAAAGAAGATTAATGTATAATGATTATAATACGCAAATGGCAATAAGAGGTATATTTTGGCTAAGAAATTTAAAAGTTATCTTATGCTGATTGTCGTTGCCGTAATGTTTGCCGGGGTGGTGCAGGCTGAAATACTGTACACCCATAAGGAAATATCTTTCAACGATGAAAAAGCGATACATTTAAGTGATGATTGGACTCTTCAAAAGACAGGACAGTCTATTAAGTTGCCTATAAAAATTGATGCGGCGCCCTGGGAAAAGGTTGTGATTTCAAGACTTCTGCCTGAAAATCCCGTGGACGGCACAAGTATTTGCGTGCGCACTTCTATGCAAAATGTTAAAATTTATATAGACGGGGAGTTGCTATACGACAGCTATCCTAAAAATGAACGATTTATAGGTAAAACTTCGGGCAGCTTATGGAATTTTATCAGAGTTCCACAAAATGAACATCAAAGTGAGATAACCATAGAGATTACCAGCCCTTACCCATCTCGCAGCGGCAAGTTAAATGATGTGCTTTACGGAAGCAAATCCTCAATATTATTTTCCATAATCGAGGCTCAATTGCCCGATTTTATCATCTCAATAATTTTTATAATAATAGGCATAGTGATAATCATTTTGAGCATATCCTTGAGTCGTGCCAGCGCAAGAAGTTTAAATTTGGCATATATAGGGATTTTTTCTATCTTGACGGGGCTGTGGTTTTTAGGCGAGAGCAAGATGATGCAATTCTTTTCAAACGATATATTCTTGGTCACCAACATCAATTTCTTGGCCTTGCTTTTGGCGCCTATCCCCTTTGTCATCTATGTGTACAATGCCTACGAAAGCCATTTGGGCAAGCTGACGGATATTTTTGTTTTGGGGTTCAGCCTTAATTTTATTGCCTCCATAATCTTTCAGTTTGCAGGGATAGCTGATTTTTATGAGATGTTGCCGTCAATTTCGGCGATGATTATCCTGTGCGGAGTGACATTGATATTTTCTCTGGGATATGAGGTTGTAAAATATAAAGATAGATCGGCAATCACCTTGCTTTTGGCGTCTTCGGTGCTTATGACAGGCGTTACAATGGAATTTATTCAGTTTTTCGGGAACAAAAGTACAGGTTCAACCGAGTATTTTAAAATAGGTGTGCTGTCCTTTATATTGGTTTTGAGCGCAACCACAATCTCAAACATAATCAAAATGATGAACCAGGCGAGAGAAACCAAGTATCTTGAGCAGCTTGCCTATGTGGACTTGCTCACCCAAGGGCTAAATCGCACAGCCTATGACCGAGATATCAAAAGCGTTTTTTCCTCGGCGAAAGAGGGAGAGCTTTGGCTGGCGATGTTTGATTTGAACAATTTGAAATATACAAACGATAATTTTGGACATTCCGCAGGGGATAAAATCCTTCAAAGCACCTATGAAGCGATAAAAGTTAGCTTTGGCAAGCAAGGCCGTTGCTATCGCATAGGCGGAGATGAATTTGCCGTCATCTTTAAAGAGCGTGTAGATGGCGAGTTTATGCGCAGTGTAAAATATTTTGAAAAAATAGTCAAGAGCCAAGAAAAAGGTGATTTTAACTTTGACGTGGCATATGGGTATGAAAAATTTAACAAAGATAAATTTGAGAATTTTATGGAGCTGTCAAAAAAGGTTGACGAGCTTATGTATTTAGACAAAAAGCTTAAAAAGGAAAGATTAAAAGTACAAGCTGCCTCTGATAGCCAAAACAAAAAAACTCCTGAGATATAAAATTTTTAATAGTCATTATAAGCTTAAAGCCCCCGTGATAATTTTGATGATATCACAGGGGCTTTATTTATTATAGGGACTTTAGTTGTTGTAAGATTTATAGGATTACAGTCGCTTTATTTATTATATGGACTTTAGCTGTTATAGGCTTTTTAGGATTACAGTCGCTTTATTTATTATATGGACCTCAGTTGTTGTAGGATTTTTAGGATTACAGTCGCTTTATTTATTATATGGACTTTAGTTATTGTAGGATTTTTAGATTATATTCTATTTATTATTACAGTGCAGGTAAAATTGCTAATATTAAGCTGAAATATCAAATAACCTTGGTGGACCAGTCCTCTAAATTCCATACATCTGTGGCGACGTCGGTGTAAAAATCCGGTTCGTGGCTGACCAAAACCACAGTGCCTTTAAAAGCTTTTACCGCCTGTTTTAGGGCTTCTTTTGCATAGATGTCCAAATGATTTGTGGGCTCGTCTAACACTAACAAATTCATCTTTTGCCCCATCAGCTTTGCAAGGCGCAATTTGGCGTTTTCTCCGCCGGAAAGCACCTTCACCAAGCTTTCAATATGCTGGGTTGTGAGCCCGCACCTTGCCAAGGCAGAGCGCACCTCGCCGTTGGTCAAAGAGGGATAATCGTCCCAATAATCTTGAAGAGCCGTCTTGGAAGAACCGCTGTGCTCCTGTTCAAAATAACCGGGCTGTGCGTAATAATCTAGTTCAACACTGCCGGCAAAAGGGGGCAAAATCCCTAACATTGTTTTTAAAAGGGTAGATTTTCCCAGCCCGTTCACGCCCTTTATGGCAATTTTTTGTCCACGCTCCACAACAAAGCTAAGGGGCTTTGTCAAGGCTGAGGTGTATCCTAACACCAAATTTTCAGCACAGATAACCGCCTTGCCCGGGGCACGGGAGTATTCAAAAGCAAAAACAGGCTTTGGCTTTTCTCTGCCAAGCTCTATTATATCCATCTTGTCAAGTTTCTTTTGGCGGCTTTTCGCCATATTGGCAGTGGAGGCCCTCGCCTTATTCCTCGCCACAAAATCCTCCAAGTCGGTGATTTCTTTTTGCTGTTTCTCGTATGCCTGCTCCAATTGGCGCTTTTTTAAATCATACATTCCCAGAAAATTCTCGTAATCGCCCTTGTATCGGGTCAACACTGCATTTTCAACGTGATATATCACATTTACAACGCTGTTCATAAAATCCGTGTCATGGCTGACTAAAATAAAGGCGTTTTCATAGCTCTGCAAAAAGTTTTTCAGCCAAGCCACATGATTTTCGTCCAAGAAGTTGGTGGGCTCATCTAAAATCAAAATGGTGGGATTTTCCAGCAGAAGTTTTGCCAAAAGAACTTTTGTGCGCTGACCTCCCGAGAGCTGGCTCACGTCTTTATCAAGACCTATCTCCCCAAGACCCAGCCCGTTTGAGTACTCCTCAATTCGGGAGTCTATCACATAAAATCCACTGTGGTCCAAGGTGTCCTGAATGTCACCCACGTCGCTCATAAGTGCGTCCATTTCCTCATCGTCTGAAACCTCGGACATCTTTTCATACATACAGAGCATACTGCTCTCCAACTCATACATATGCCGAAAAGCGTCACGCAGCACGTCACGGATAGTTTTTCCCGCCTCAAGTGTGGTGCGCTGGTCTAAATACCCCACTACCACACGTTTGCCCCAGGTGATAGTCCCCTCATCAGGCATAAGAGTGCCGGTTATTATATTTAAAAAGGTGGTTTTACCCTCTCCATTTGCCCCTACTAAACCGACATGTTCGCCCTTTAAAAGCCGAAAAGAGGCATTATCTAAAATTAATCTGGCTCCATAGCCATGGGTCACGTTTTGTACATTAAGCATATATATCTCCAAAATTTAAAATCAAAAGTAATTAAGATTTTATCATACTTTTGTATATTAAACAATGGCTTTGGCAAAATAGCTGTAAAATACATATATTTTTTGTAAGATACGCTAAACGTTGTACAAAATCGCACAGCCTTTACCGCTATTTTTTGCACGGTAGAGAGCGATATCGCTGTGGCTGTAAAGGGAAAGATAATCCTCCCCGTGCTGGGTGCAAAGGGCGATGCCGATGGAGCAGCTCAAACGCAAGTCTGTCCCATTCAACAAAAATTGATTTAAAATGGCACAGGTCTCTTCGGCTTTTTTTAAAGCGAAGCTTGAGGATTGTAAATCTGTCATAAACACCACAAATTCATCACCGCCCAGCCTGCCTATAACATCACCCACACGGAAACAGGAGGTGAGGGTATTGGCGACATAGTTTAAAACTTTGTCCCCATACACATGACCGAAAGTGTCGTTAACCTGTTTAAAATTATCAATATCAAAGAGCAAAAATGCGCCTAATTGCCCATCTACTTTATACAAATCCGTCAGCCGTCCGACTATTTCGGTTATGGCACCACGGTTGTACAGCCCTGTCAAAATATCACGCTCCGCCTTTTCTTTTGTCGCCAATTGCAGGCGCTTTTCTGCGTCAATATCCTTTAATCCCATAGTCAAAATTATGTGGTTATCCACAGGATTTAAGAAAATATCAAAGGTCACCATAGCCCAGTGATAGGGTTCATCTGAGCCAAAGTGTCGCAAAAGACACTCAAAAAAGGTGCAGAGGTTCCCGTTTTGGTAGCGATTTAGCACCGCTTGAGACGAGATTATTTCCAGATAATCCTTATAATTGTCGGGGTGAATTTCCCAGGGGCTATTGCTGTCCGGCTCAATTTTAAAACTTAACCTGCCCTCTTCAAAAACAGGCTGCAACAGGCAATTTGCCGTTATATCTTTGACCATAAAACCTAAAAAAGATGAAAAACGGTTGTATAAAAAGGTAAATTCTTTTTCGAAGTTAAGGAGGGTTTCCATTTTGACATTGATGTCTTTTCGGCTGCCTATGGTGGCTATGGGCTTATCGTTTTCATCAAAAATAGTGTCGTGGCTTATTTGAGACCAGCGCCAATCCCCTGAGACACCCTTGGTTTTAAGCAGACATTCAACGTGTTTTTCGCCGTCCCTAAGCCGTCGGTTCATCTCCGCTGCCTTTTCTAAAAAATCGGGGTGAACCACATAGGCGGTCTTGGCAAATTCTTCAATGGACATAGACTCTTTAAGTATTCCACGCAGGGCAAAGCTGCCGCTTATATGGCTGACAAGCCTGTTTGAAAAATCATAGCGCCACATATCAATCTCTGAATGTTGGAATACTTTATCCATCTGTCTGATATTTATTCGCAGCTCTTTTTCAATTTCTTTTTGACGGCTGATATCCACCAAAACCACATAAATCCAGCGCTTGCCCTGTCTGTCGTGCACCAAGTTGCCCTCATCGTGTACCCAGATGAGCTTTCCGCTCTTAGTCTGTATGCGATAAGACTTTTTTACATCGAAGGGTGGAGTTGAATTTAAGCTCATATCAATGAGGGAAATAATATTGCTGCGGTCATCTTCATATATTAAATTTTCAAATTTGTCTTTGAATTTATCCCTAAATTCCTCTCGGGTATACCCTAACATATTGCACAGATTATCGCTTATATAATCAAATTTGCCACTGTCCGGCGAATAGCTGAAAACGCCCCCGGGGATAGATTTAGCGATAGATTCAGAGCGCTTTAACGCCTCGCTCAAATGAGCTTGGGTCTGCATCGTCAAGGTTATATCCTCAGTTGAAGCTATGGATATGGAGCGGTCAACCCCCCTGAAGATGGTGCGCACACGGCTGCGCAGCCATTTAATCTCTCCGTCGATGGGATTTACCCACCGAGACTCATCTACAAGTTCAGAGCTTTTGGGATTTGAATCGTGCATATTATTCAAAAATGTCTCTCGGTCATCTGGAAAAATATGTGCACAGATGTCAGAGGCGGCGTTGAAAATTTTCGCACGGTCAGAGCCGAATATATCATACCACCTGTCGTTTGCACGGAGAATAGACAGTGTCTGTCCATTGCGCTCAACAATCATTATAGCCCCCACAAACAGGTCAAAAAGCAGATTGAATTGACTGTTTGGGTCCCAAAAGTCGTTTAAGTTTACACCGTTGACGGTGCTCTGTAAAACTTCGGGAGAATATTTTGTGGCGTTGGAGAGCAGTTTTTCAAACTCTTCGCAGGGCAAAGGGTGAAAATAAAAATACCCCTGTCCTTGGTTACAGCCCATACTTTTTAAGAAATTAACCTGTTGCTGGGTTTCCACACCCTCGGCGACCACAGGTATATTCAGCCATTTTGCCATATTGACCACAAAGTTCAAGATATTGCCGTTCAAAGGAGACTGCCCCTTGTCGTGGAGAAAGCCCATATCCAATTTTATTGTGTCCACAGGCACTTCGTTGAACATATTCAGGGAGGAATAACCTGAACCAAAATCGTCCATCACGATGCGAAAGCCCAAACTCTTCAGACGGCTGGCTATTTCAATGAGCTGTTTGGGGCTTTGGGTGTAGGCGGTCTCGGTGATTTCCAAATCCAAAAGGCTGTGGCTTATATCATATTTATCACATAAATTACAGATAATTTCACACAGGTGAGGGTTGTAGACATCAACCCTTGATACGTTTACAGAGATGGGGATAGACTCAAAATTAAGCTTTGCCCACCTTTGCATATTTTTGCAAGTGTTTTCCCAAATGTACATATCCAAAGTGGTGATAAACCCGTTTTTTTCAAAAATAGGGATAAAGTTATCTGGGGAGATAACTCCTTTTGTAGGGTGAAGCCAGCGGACAAGCGCCTCGGCACCCACCATTTTATTTGTTGCCAAATCAAACTTTGGCTGATAATAAATATGAAATTCCCCATTGAGCAGGGCGGAGTGCATATCATTTATAAGCTCCTGTTCACTGAGCAATTTATCTCTTAAACTGTGGCTGTAAAAGGAGTAGTAATTTTGATACATACCCTTTATTTGCGCTATTGCAAGGTTCGCACGGTCACACATTATTTCAACAGGGACACTTTTGTCCTCAACCATATAAATCCCAAAGCGCACCGTCAATTTTAAATCCAAGGGATAATTGTCTATCTCACAAAGGATTGTCTGCTCTATTTCTTTTTCCAGCCCTGTATGAAAGGGGATTAACAGAGCAAAGTTATCCGCACCAATCCGCCCGAAAACTCCTCCGTAATCATCGAAGTATTCCCGAATTTTTTCTGCTATATATTTCAGAAGTTTATCCCCTTCAAAAGAGCCGAAAAGGTCATTGACCACCTTAAAGCGCTCGATATTCAGACAGATAACCGCCAGGGTATCCTCTGAATGAAGGGATAAAAACTCTTCACTTTTGCGATAAAAGGCATCTTTGTTGTATATCCCCGTGAGGCTGTCGTAGTCTTGACGTGATGATAAAATTAAATTGTCCTTGAAAGAAAGCAAATTCATCAGTCTCTTTTTAAGAGCTGAGGGGTTATATGGGGATAAAATAAAATCGCAGGCGCCTAAATTGAGGGCGGTCATCTCGTCCTCAATTGATTTTGATATGGCTATCACAGGCACGTTGTCAAAAATTTTCTCCCGTGATTTCAGATTAAAAAACTCAAACCCTTGAACAGAGGGCGCCGACAAATCGATTAAAACCCCATCGATATACTGCTTTGAATCTGAGAGCAAATCAAGGGCTCCCCGTCCGTTTTCACAGTGGAGGACAAGGTATGTGTCAGATAGAGCAATGCTTAATCCTGAAAATTCTTTAGAGTTTTCACAGGCGAGGATAATTTTTCGTTTCATAATACAAAACAGTCCTTATTATAGGGCTCAAGGTTGTGAGCCAAACTTGGATATACTTTCATATATATTGTACAATGAGAATAAAATTTTTACAACGATAAACTGCCATAATCTGTAATAATCAAACTTTTTAGGTAATTTTTCAAAGAAATTTCACCAATAAAAAACACAGGAAAGGAATATTATTCCAAACCTGTGTTTTTTTATAGAGTAACAAATGCGCCCTTAAAAGGCGAGCTGAATAATACCCCTCAAAATCCGTGGTCTATTCATAGAACAGTGGCGATGTTATCTAACGACACCTTTGCCCTTCTTCCAAACTAATTTGCCCTTTAAAATTGTCTCAAATAAAGTCAAGTCGCTGTCCAAAATAGCGATGTTTGCACTTCCGCCCTCTACTAATTTGCCGGCGCTGCTCTTTAAACCATAGTTTGCAGCAGGGGTGGTGGTGATGACTTTCAAGGTCTCTTCAAAAGGTATGACACCTCTGTCAGTCGCCTTCTTTAAGTCCTCCAAAAGAACCTTGCTGCTGCCCTTACCCATACCGATAAGGTTGCCCAGGCTGTCCCACAAAGGCATAGAGCCGTTGCCGTCACTGGTCATTGACACTCTGTCCAAGCTGCCATATTTTTTGTAGATTATCTCAAGCCCCTCCACAGCTCCCAAAGAGTGGTTGGCAGGGTCGCCGTCTCCGCCGGCGGTTATATCGATGTTTCCGCCAAACTCCAAAAAGCGCAGACAGTCATCAAAAACATAGTCTTTTCTTGTCACATGGGTTGGAATAATCAGTGGACGGAAGGTAATATCCTCCTTGCAAAGGTCGATGAAATAATCACAAGGTTTGTCATAGTTTCCTAAATGGATATTCAAAACACCTTTTTTGCCGGCAAGGCGTGCGCCGTTTCTCACGTCGGCGGCAAGGCGTGTGAACTCGCCATAAGTCATAACACTGCCACGGTGGTCACGGTGAGCAACCTCGCCCATACCAAGGCACAGCTCGTTGAAAATAATGTCTTTTGCCACTTCTCCCGTCATTGTGGTGATGGGGAAAGTATAACTGCCCGTGAGGAAATAGCAGTCAAATCCCTCCTCACGCAGAGCCATACATTTAACTAAAACGTCCTCTACTCGTCTGGCATATCCGTCGGTGCCAAGGACACCTACAAGACTGGTGACGCCGGCTTCCGAAATTTCTTCAAAGGTTATTTCGCTGGTTCTGGTGGTGAAACCACCCTCTCCGCCGCCGCCTGTGATATGCACATGAGTGTCCACCACTCCGGGAATAATCCTCTTGCCCTCTAAGTTGTACTCCTGTCCATCATATCCTGACGGGATAGATAAATCATCGCCGATTTTAAAAACTCTGTCGTTCCAGATAAGTAAATCTTTCTTGCCAAGATCAGAAGGGGAATAGACTCTTGCATTTTTTAAAAGGGTAAACATTGTAAATTTTCCTCCGTTATTTTATGTAAAGCTAAGAATAAATCTCAGCGTTTGACCAAAGGCAGGTCGCCTAAAACGTAAATATATAACAAATACATTAGAAAGACACCGTGTAGACACTGTAAGGTGTCAAAAAACATTATAGAGACACTGCAAGACAGCTCTAAAAGTTTTAAATATTAGGGCTATTTTTCTCCAAAAGGGTTGACTTTCGGGGTTTTGGTCACATCGCTTGCCATAATAGTGGCATTTTGCACCGAGGAAGCCCCATATTTGCCCCGAATTTTATCGATTGCCTTTTGCAATTTTTCATTTTTTTCGTGCTTGTGGTCCGACGGTGGGTCAAAAAGGGAAACCTGCTGCAACTGCCTGTCTTCTTTTTGGATATCGATAGCCGTTATGGTGAGCGCCCGTATCTCTTTTTTCATATTCCAGTTGGCGGTTAAAAGCTTGAGTGCGGTGAGGTATATCTCTTGGCTGACATTTGTGTTATCAACCTTGCACTGCCGTGTAAAGGTGTAAAAACTTGGGTCTCGGATTGTGATTTGTATACCGCCGGCATACACCTCATACTTGCGCAGCCTCTGCCCCACATCTTCGGCAAGGCTCATAAGGGCGGGCTTAACATCATCTAAACCCACTAAATTGCGGCTGAAAGTATTTCCGCTTCCAACACTTTTGAACTCTTTTTCCTTCTCAAAAGGCTCCACTGGGGAGTCCTCTAAACCGTTGGCGTAGCGATAGAGCTCCACGCCGTGCTTGCCAAAACGCCCCTCAAGGCTTTCAAGGGTTTGCTTTGCCAGCTCCCCTATGGTGAAGATACCCATAGAATTTAAAGCGTTTTTGGTGGTTTTACCCACATAGATCATCTCTTCAACAGGGAGGGGAAAGACTATCTCCTTGTAGTTTTCAAGGGAGATGAGGGTGGTGGCATCGGGCTTTTTATAATCGCTGCCCAGCTTTGCAAAAATTTTGTTAAAGCTCACCCCCACGGATATGGTCAGCCCCGTCTCCAAGCGGACACGAAGGCGCAAGTCGTCTGCCAATTTCTGTGCAGAGGGGGCAAACAGCTTGTAGGAATTTGTCACGTCCAGCCAGCTCTCATCTATGCCGAAAGGCTCCACCAAGTCGGTATATTGGTTGTAAATATCATTTAAAATATGGCTGTATTTTGTATATAAATCGTGGTGAGGAGGCAAAATAATCAAATCGGGGCATTTATTTTTTGCCTGCCACAGGGTCTCTGCGGTTTTGATACCGAATTTTTTGGCAGCCTCATTTTTTGCGAGGACGATGCCATGACGGCTTTGCGCATCACCGCCCACAGCCACAGGCAAATCTTTTAATTCCGGGTGGGAGAGCAATTCAACCGACGCAAAAAAACTGTTGCAGTCGCAATGTAAAATATATCTCTCTTTCATATTCACCGCCCAATTTCATTTCCTTAATTCTACCTAAAGTATAGCATATAAAGGTGAAAAGTGGGAGAATATTTTGCCCGAATTATAAGTTTAGTGAATTTGCATAAAAACCCTTGATAACCATTGTCTAAGCTGATAAAGTCATAAGAGGCTAAGAGGGATTGGTTTTACAGTAGGGAAAAAAAGGAAAAAAGCAAACCGCCGCACAAACTTTTTAAGGTTTATGCGGCGGTGATTTTTGATTTTCAGCGACTGTTTAAAAAAATGCAATCGCCTGATTAAAAATTATTTGCTAAGTGCGCTTTGAAGCCAAACTGCTCCCACGTCCAATGCGTTATACAGCCCATTTTTTATCCCCTGCTTTTGCATTCTCTGCATAAGGTCAAGGGTGGTGTCCGTGGAAATCAAGGAAACGTGTATTTTATCCGATACAGTTTGTGTGCCAACCTGTTTTGTGCTCAAAACCTTCATATAAACAATAAACTCTTTTTTAGGGTCACCGTAATATATTTCGTCATTGCTGCGCACAAGCGGCAGGCCTTTGTAAGTCAATGGTGATTCCATCTGGCATACCTCCTTAAATTTTATTCAGGGGGCTTTATGCAAGGTAATTTTTCAAAAGACTTTGGAGAATGTCATCTCTGTCAAGCTTCCTGATTTTATTTCTTGCCCCCTGGTGTGTAGTAATGTAGGTAGGGTCTTCCGAAAGGATATAGCCGACTATCTGATTGATAGGGTTGTAGCCTTTTTCCTTTAAGGCATCGTACACTTCTTGCAAGGTCTCTTTAATCTCTTTGTCTTTTTCATTATAAATCGAAAAAATTGTTGTTGAATCGCTCATCCTACATCCCTCCTTGTATTTATAGTACTATTGTACAGTAAAAGTAAGATTAATTCAAGTGAAAACTTATCTTCTTATAAATACTCCAATATTCGCTAAATTATCTAATATTCTCTTCATACATTCGTCAGCAATGGCGTCTGTAAGGGTGCTTTCCTTGTCACGGAGAACCAAGGCGTAAGCCATACTCTTGGTGCCGTCCTCCATATGTTCGCCCCTGTAAACATCAAAAAGCTTTACACTCTCAAGGTGGGAGCCGCAGCTCTCTTTGATTATAGAAATAATCTCGCCGTTGGTGATTTCGTCCTTGCAAACCAAAGCGATATCCCTTGTCATAGCAGGGAAGCGTGCCAAGGAAACATACTCGTGTACCTCTTTAATATGCGCAAAAAGTAATTCCGCATTCAAATCGCATACGCAAACTTTTTCTTTTATGCCGTAATTTGAAAGCACTGTGGGGTGAAGCTCACCCAAGGTGGCGATTTTTTCGCCGTCCACTATCACATCGGCACAGCGACCGGGGTGGTAGGTGGAGCCCTCGCTGTTGCGCACAAACTGCACATCGTCAATGTTTAAAGACCACAGAAGTTTTTCCACTGCGCCTTTGAGGAAAAAGAAGTCACGGTTTTCGCCGTAGCAAGCCATTATAAACTTATCGGTTTCCTTTGGCAATTCTTGACCGTCTATGGGCAGGTATTCAGTGGCGTTTTCAAACATAGCGATTGACTCTGCCCTTGAGTTGTAGTTTCTTTGTACCACGCTCATCATAGAGGCGATTGCGGTGGTTCTCATAACCGAGGTGTCCTCACCCAGCGGATTTATAATCACCACAGGTTTTCTCAAAAGGCTGTCCTGTGGGATATTGAGCAGGTCAAAGCTCTTTGGCGAATAGAAAGAGAAAGTCTCAATCTCATAAAAACCATAGCCCAAAAGTGCGGTGACCACCTGTTTTGTAAAGCTTTGCAGCGGGGTGGGCTTTGCTGTGGCTATGCCCTTCATAATAGTGCTTGGCAGGCGATTGTATCCGTAAACTCTCGCCACTTCCTCTGCCAAATCATTTATCTGTGTCACCTTGTCTTTGGCGATGTCATAGCGGTGGGTTGGCACAATAACCTCTTCTCCCACAACCTTTAAATCAAGGGGGGTAAAAATATCCACCATATCTTGACGGGATAGCTCAGTGCCTAAAATCTTGTTGATTCTTGCCACGTCAAAGGGGACGTGCCTCTCACTTCTGGGCTGGGGATAAATGTCTATGTGCCCCTCCACAATGTCGCCGGCATCAAGCTCTTTCACCATTGAGAGAGCCATCTGCAAGGCAGGTACGCAGTGCTCGGGGTTGAGCCCCTTTTCATATTTGCCAGATGCCTCGGTTCTCAAATTGAGACCACGGCTGGTGGCACGCACGTTTGGACCGTCAAAGCAAGCGGATTCAAAAATGACGGTATTTGTGGTGTCATATACGCCTGAATATTCTCCGCCCATAACTCCGGCAACACCGATAGGCTCTTTTTCGTCGGCGATGATGAGCATTTTATCGGTGAGCTTGCGCTGGACACCGTCTAAGGTCATAATCTCTTCGCCACTGTGTGCAAGGCGGACATTTATCTGATTTCCGCTGACGTATTTATAATCAAAGGCGTGCATTGGGTGTCCGTATAAAAGCATCACATAGTTTGTTATATCCACAATATTGTTTATAGGTCTCACGCCGCTCATACGCAAAATTTCACGCAGCCATTGTGGGCTGGGCTTGACCCTGACATTTTTCACCATTCCGGCGGTGTATCTTTGACAATGTTCTTTGTCCGTAACCGTAACTTTTAACAGCTGGTTTATGTCCCCCTCTCCTTTTGGCCAGCAGGGGGTGGGGGCGGTGTAGGGCACTTTAAAAGCCACACCTGCCTCACGGGCAAGACCGATGACAGACAGGCAATCCGGACGGTTTGGGGTGATTTCAAAATCCACGGTGTAATCGTCCATACCAAGAGCCTTGACGGCATCAGCGCCTAAAGGCAAGTGGGAGTCCACAACCATTATTCCGTCCTCGACGGCGTCGGGGAAGTCGTGCTTTGTAAATCCCAGCTCGGATAAAGAGCACAGCATACCATTGCTCTCCACTCCACGCAGTTCTCCCTTGTGTATCTCCTTGCCGCAAGGCAGAATAGAGCCGTCAAGGGCAACGGGAATTTTGTCACCCGCCACCAAGTTTTTTGCCCCTGTGACAATTTGCAGAACCTGTGAGCCTATATCTATCTGGCAGATAACAAGCTTGTCGGCATTGGGGTGAGCTTCAATGGAAAGAACCTGACCGATGACTACATTTTTACATTTGTCCTGTTCGGTTTCATAACCCTCCACCTTTTGACCCACCATAGTCATAACTTCGCAAAAAGTGTGTATGTCACAGTCAAATGGGGCGTATTTTTTTAACCAATTCAATGAGACTTTCATTTTTATCCTCCTAATTTAAAACTGTGACAAAAAGCGCATATCGTTTTCGTACATCAAGCGCAAATCGTCAATGTTGTATTTCATCATAGTAAGCCTTTCAAGACCCATTCCAAAGGCAAATCCCGAATATTTTGTGCTGTCAATTCCGCAGTTTTCAAGGACCACGGGATTTATCACACCTGCTCCCAGCACCTCAATCCAGCCCTCGCCCTTGCACATACGGCAACCCTTGCCACCGCATTTGAAACAGGTCATATCCATCTCGGCACTGGGCTCGGTGTAGGCAAAATGGTGGGGACGAAAACGCACCTTTGTCTGCTCTCCGTACACTTTTTTTACAAATACTTCAAGGGTACCCTTCAAGTCTGCCATAGTTATATTTTCGTCTACCACAAGCCCCTCAATCTGATGAAACAGGGGTGCGTGGGTGGCATCAACCTCGTCGGCACGGTAAACTCTGCCCGGGACGATGACCTTGATTGGCGGTTTTTGGCTCAACATAGTGCGCACCTGCATAGGGCTGGTCTGGGTTCTCAAAAGCACATTTTCAGTGATATAAAATGTGTCCTGAGTGTCTCTTGAGGGGTGACTTTTTGGCATATTGAGCATTTCAAAATTGTATTTGTCCAATTCCACCTCAGGCCCTGAGACCACGTCAAAGCCCATACCTAAGAAAATCTCCTTAAACTGGTCTAAGGCAAGCTGCATAGGGTGGCGTTTTCCCATAGAAAAATCTTGTCCGGGCATAGTGATGTCGATGGTCTCTTCCATCAATTGCTTTTTCAGCAGCTCGCTATTCAGCCTTGTGATTTTTTCTTCCAGGGCATTTTCAACCGCCTCACGCACATCGTTTGCCAGTGCGCCCATAATGGGTCTGTCCTCAGCGGAAAGTTTACCCATCTGTTTTAAAATTGCGGTGACCTCGCCTTTTTTACCTAAAATCTTCACTCGGATATCGTCAAGCTCGCTTAAAAGGTGGGTATTCTCAATGGCTGATATGGCGTCAACCTTGATTTTTTCCAGTTGCTCTCTCATTGTTATACTCCTTTATTTTAAATGGTTGTAGGGGGAGATTTTTCGCAAATAAAAAGCCCTCGCCCCCGAAAGACAGGGACGAAGACATCAATCTCCGTGGTACCACCCATATTTTTGCACAAATAGCAAACACTCATTTGGCATATAACGGTGCGCACCGTCAAGGCCTACTGCAATTTTCAGCCCCACTTCTCCCAAGAGAACTTCACACCTTTGCCCCTGTGCCATTTCACCGTGCAGGCACTCTCTTTTTCAAAAGCTTAAAGGGTTACTTTTCTTGTTCACAGAATTTATATGATATTATCTTACCATTAAAAAATAATATTTGCAATAGCTGACACAAATATGTTATATATTAAGTATATAAAAACAGCATTTTAACCTTTTGCGCTGGCAATACTTGAAAAAATGCGCCCCCTTTTGGGGGAATGGAGGGCAGAATGTACACCGTAGGTATAGATATGACGACAATATCTCGAATAGAAAAAAGTTTGTCCAAAAAAGGCTTTGCTCAATTTGTCTATGGAAACAGAGAATTGGAGCTTTTTTACGGGGAAAAACCAAAGTTTTCATCGCTGGCGGCAAATTTTTCCGCAAAGGAGGCGCTGGGTAAAGCGCTGGGAACAGGCGTGCGAAATTTTGAATTAAGCGAGGTGCAGGTGCTTAGGACGGAGCAGGGCAAGCCCTATTTTGTCTTTTCCGGCAAGGCGCTGAAAATAATGGAGGACAAGGGTTACACCGCAGAAATTTCCCTGTCCCACGAGGGGGATTTTGCCATTGCAATGGTTATCTTGCAATCCCCCATTTAAATGTATTAATTTTGTAAAATTTTCAATAAAAGCATATACAAAAACTCATTTATGGTACATAATGAGAGACGTATGAAACGGAGGCAGAAAAATGCAGACAATAAGAAAAATCACAGATGAAATATCATATATAGGGGCTAACGACAGACGGCTGGCTCTTTTTGAAAATCTTTTTCCCATAGAGAACGGGGTGTCTTACAACACCTACTTTATAGACGATGAAAAAACTGCGGTTATGGACACAATCGACAGATTTGTCGCCGACCAATTTTTTGATAATATCGATTATCTTTTACAGGGCAGAAGCCTTGATTATTTGGTGATACATCATATGGAGCCGGACCACGGGGCGAATGTGGGCAGAATGTTGCAGCGTTATCCCCAAATGAAGGTGGTTTGCAATGCCAAAACCCAGCAGATGATAGGTCAATTTTTCGGTATTGATATATCTCAGCGTGTGATAATCGTAAAAGAGGGGGATACCCTTTGCCTTGGAAAGCACACCCTTCATTTTGTTATGGCGCCTATGGTTCACTGGCCTGAGGTGATGATGAGCTTTGAGAGCAGAACGGGAATACTATTTTCGGCAGATGCTTTCGGCAGTTTCGGAGCTTTGGACGGAGGTATCTTTAACGATGAGATAAATATTGATGACGCCTGGTATTCTGAGGCAAGACGCTATTATTCAAATATAGTGGGTAAATTCGGAGTTCAGGTGCAGGCTGTTTTAAAGAAAGCCGGTAGCCTTGACATAAAAGCGATAGCACCTCTTCACGGGGTGATTTGGCGGAGCAATATAGGGGAATTTATTGAAAAATACAACCTGTGGAGCAGCTATATCCCAGAGCAAAAGGGTGTGTTAATCGCCTATGCCTCTATGTATGGAAACACAGAAAACGTCGCCAACGCATTGGCTTTGGAGCTTTGCGAGAGAGGCGTGGGGAATATAGAGGTGAAAGATGTGTCGGTAACAGATGTGTCATATTTGATTTCTTTGGTGTTTAAATACAGCCATATAGTCATTGCCAGCGCAACCTATAATCTTAATATTTACCCTAAAATGCAACATTTTATTGAGGATATGAAGGCGCTCAATGTGCAAAACCGCACGGTGGCGCTTATAGAAAACGGCAGCTGGGCACCCGGTGTTATCAAAAATGCCACGGAGATTTTTTCCTCTATGAAGGACATCACAATAATGGAAGAAAAAGTGCTTATAAAATCCAGCTTGAGGGATAATGTCACCCTTGATGCCCTGGCGGACGCCATAGCAAAACAGGTGAAATAGTCGGTGACACAGGCTCATACAGAGCGGTGAGGCAAGGCAAAAATAAAGATATAATTGTAAAATTATGTAAACAGACGGTGGGCTTTTTTTATTGCTGCCGTCTGTTTTTGTGTATAAGAGAAATAAAACACAGCCATACTATCCTCAGAACATAAGGGAGGTACAGGCTATGGAAATTAAACGGGGAGAGGTATATTATGCCGATTTAAGCCCTGTGGTGGGCTGTGAACAGGGGGGTACACGCCCTGTGGTCATAGTGCAAAATGACGTGGGGAACAAACATTCTCCCACTGTGATTGCGGCGGCGATAACCTCAAAACAGGACAAGTCCACCCTACCCACCCACATCACCATAAGGGGGGAGAGCTGCGGACTGTCAAAGGACAGCGTGGTGCTCCTTGAACAAATCAGAACCATAGACAAACAGCGCCTGCGTGAAAAAACCGGCAAACTTGAGACGGACGATTTAGAAAAGATAAATCAAGCGTTAAATATCAGCTTTGGGCTTGGCGATACTTATTAGTATATAAACATCAATAATTCAACAGTTGTATAAAATACTTGGGTTCTGCGAGGATAAAAAATGGCCACTTCAGATGAAGCAGCCATTTTTTTGTGTAATTTAATTGTAAGTATATATTTTTTAGCATTATAAGAAGACAGCTATTTTGTTAGCTCCTCTAAAAATGCCAAAGGGTATCGGACATCTTTTTGCAAAGAACTATCTATTTTGTAAGCTCTTCTAAAATCGCTAAGAGGTATTCGAACATATCCTTGAAAGAGGAAAGGATAACATATTCTTCAGGTGTGTGTGCGCCGTCGCTTTGAGGACCGAAAGTTATGATGTCCATCTCAGGCTCTTTGCCGAAGAAAACTCCACATTCGAGGCCGCCGTGGGTGGCTTCTAATTGTAAGTCCTTGCCGAATTTCTCCTTAAACAACTTTTGGTGAACCGCTCTGAGGGCTGAATTTGGGTTGTACTTCCAGCCTAAGAAATTCGCACCCACAGTGACCTTGTAGCCGAACACATCTGCCAAAGCTTTCAATTCCTCTCCCATAGCCACCTGACGAGAGTCCTCTCCGCTGCGAGCGAGAGTCCACACCTTGATTTCCTCATCAGAGAGCTGGACTGCGCCTAAATTGTTGGAATTTAAGATATGTCCCGGAATTTCCATATCCATATCCCTTACGGTGCTTGGAATGGTGAGAACAAACTGTACCAAGTGCTTGCTTTGAAGGTCGTCAAGCATCTTTTCAGGTGCATTGCAAGGGTTTGCATCACATACAAAGCCCGGGTCACTCACTCGGAGCTCTTCCTTAATTTCAGCCGTTGTCTTGGCGATTTCAGCCAGTGCCAGCGCCTTGTCTGCCACGCTTATAACAGCGGTGCAGGAGGAGATTATGGCATTCATCTTGTCTCCGCCGTAGATTTCAGCCACGACGGTCTTGGTGGATAGGCAGACGTGGTTGATTATTCTCGCCATCAATTTAGCGGCATTTCCAAGACCTCTGTCAACATTTGAGGAGTGTCCGCCCTTTAAGCCGTGAATATTCAAACTTATAAATTCGCCTTTTGCCCCTTGCCAAATAGGTTTTTGCGTCATAACAAGCTCAAGACCGCCTGCACAGGAGACGGTGGTCAGACTGCTGTCCAAGCCGCCTGCGTCCATATTTATCATTCTCTTTGCGCTGAACGCATTTTTGTCTAATGCCTCTGCGCCTAACAGCCCTATCTCTTCTCCGGAGGTGAAGACACATTCCAAAGGAGGGTGGGGGTAATCATTTCGGGACAGCGCACCCATCATATATGACACGGCGTTTCCGTTGTCAGCGCCTAAAGTTGTGCCGTTTGACTTCAGCTTGCCGTCCTTGACGTACAGTGGCAGAGGGTCTTTTTCAAAATCGTGATTTGATTCAGGCAATTTTACACAGACGATGTCGGTGTGTCCTTGCAACATAATAGGTGGCAGATTTTCACAACCCTTTGAGCCGGGCTTTTTGATTACCACATTGTTGGCGGCGTCTTTGTAACAATCCAGCCCAAGACCTTTGCCCCAATCGTAGATGTATTGAGCCACCGCTTTTTCGTTCCTTGAACCACGGGGTATTCTGGCGATATCCTCAAAAAAGTGCAGTACATCGGACGGCTGGTATCCTTCGGTTACATATTTCATAGTAAATCTCCTTTTCAAACAGATGTTTAATTTATAATAATTATATAAATTAAAAAGGTAAAAGACAAGTTTTACCCACAAACCAAAATCAATATGCCTTAGCAATTTGCACAAAGCAAAAAATATTGTTTTCCACAACGTGTAAAATAGGTGAAAAAGTCAGATAATGTGCGCATAGAAAATACAATTGTTTGCTTGTCAAGAGTAAAACCGTAAAAAAGTCAAATTGTAACAGTTTTGTCACATTTTTTATGTATGCCGTGAGAATACAATTGTATAAATATGAAATTCAAATTTTACAAATCTTTGTGACATATCATAAAATATGACGGTATTTGTATGTGATTATATGGAACATATACAAAAATATGAGGAATGAGGTAGGAAAGCAATTCTTCCCTTTGTGCGAAGTGTAGACTTTTAATGTGAAAAGTTGGTGACAACTGTACTAATTAGCCAAAATGGACATTTTCAGTAAGGCTTGCAAAATTTAAAAAAAGGGATATAGTAGGTACTACAACACAGTTTGTTCACAGTTTCTTAATGGAATACACGAAAGACTTGTGCTGAAAAAATATGTATGAAATCATACAAAATAAAAAAAGAAAGTGAGGATATCTTCATGAAAGAGTTCTTCAAGGACTGGAAGGTTCACGCCCTGTGTTTGGTTATGACACTAGCAGCCGAATTCATCGGAATTCGCAAATTTAATTTAGGACCTTTGAGTTTTTCGTTACTCCCAATGCTTTACGCTTTAGTGTTTGGCATGCTGTTAGCTATTTTTAAATTAATTAAGTTGGACACCATGAAGACCGCTTCGCCTTATATAGGCATTAGCGTCATGCTCCTTTCTGTTAAGATGGGTGCAACTATCGGACCAAACTTGAACGCAATTTTCAAAGCGGGTCCGGCTTTGCTGGCACAGGAAATCGGTAACTTAGGCACGGTGCTTTTTGCTATGCCTGTGGCTATACTGGTTTTCAAAATGGGTCGTGCGGCAGTGGGCTGCTCATTCTCCAACAGCCGTGAGGGTTCACTGGCAGTTGTGGCGGATATGTACGGGCTTGATTCTCCCGAGGGTCAGGGCGTTATGGGCGGTTACATCACAGGTACTATGCTGGGCACAATTTTTAATGGTTTAATGGCATCATTCCTTATATCTCTTGGCATCTTTCACCCCTTTGCTCTGGCTATGGCGGCAGGCACAGGCTCTGCATCAATGATGAGTGCGGCGATGGCGCCTATTGTGGAGGCGTTCCCGGCTATGGCGGAACAGATAGCGGCATATGCCTCTATGTCAAACCTTCTCACCACGGTGGACGGTATGTATATGAGCATATTTATCTCAATTCCTTTGGCTAACTGGATGTACAAAAAGCTTAAAAAAGAAAAGCCGATGGACAAAAACAAAGAACAAAAAGAAGTGGTATAGGAGGGCGAAATCATGTCAGTTTGGGCAACAAGAATTAAAGTTTTAGTTATAAGCGGTGTATTCGCTTCTCTTGCAAATACAATTTCCACAATGAAATCAGGCAACGTGGTTATGCCTTTAGAGGCTCTCCCGGGAATAGCTATGATGATAGCAATGATAATAGTCGGTTGTTTGGCACAGCAGCTCATAGAGGGTGTTTTCAAATTTCATCTGCCAACAATAGTATACATATCTATGGTGTCGATTTTGGCGAGTATACCCGGATTTTCACCCATCGCAGGCTATGTTATAGAACAGTTTAACAAGATAGGTTTATTGCCCCTTTGCACACCTATTTTAGCTTATGCCGGTATCTCAATAGGCAAAGATTTGGACGACTTTAAAAAGCAGGGATTTGCGATTATCTGCGTGTCACTCCTCACCTTTATCGGAACATTTGTCGGCAGCGCCGTTGTGGCGCAGGTGGTTATGACTATCACACACGTTATCTAAATATATTTATTGCAAATAAAAACGCCTCATTGACAGCGATGTCAGTGGGGCGTTTTGTGTTATGGTTTATTATGATGGACACATATGTGAGATAGATGTCTTGTTCTATGGTTTAGTATGATTGACGCCTGTGTGAGATAGGCGTTTTGTTTTGCGTTTTATTATCATAGTCTATATTCATCGCTTGCACCAGCATTTAGGATATATCCACTTTTTATCATATAGCCTATTTTATTATTAAGCCTTATCACATAGCTTATTTAAAATTAATAGCCTTAGTATACAGCCACCCTGTAACGGGCTTACACGGGCATTGGAGCACGGATTATATTATTGTATAAAGTACCCAAGACACCGATATAATGCTCTTTCCAGGGCTTATTGCGCCCACAATAGTGGACGACGGCACTGTTCTCACACACCCAGTCAAAAGTCACCTTTTTTTCGGCGGAAAGCGGCAGCAGCATCAGTCTCTCGGTCATATTATAAATATAGGGGTCAATCTCGATAATTTTGTCGCTGTAAATGGCGCTGATAATATCTTGGTCAGGGAGCAAAAGCAATTTCTTGTTTTTGTTCACATAGTCAAAAACTTGATTGAAGTCTTGGAATTGACGCAGAAGTTTTATGTTCATGAGCATTACACCCGAATTTATATACGGACCGCTGGTCTCCATTTGCAGACGAATTTCATTCAATTTTCTCAAAGGCTCGTTGACGTGGCTGGCTGCGGCAAAAAAGTAGCTGCCCATTGCAGAGTTGTAAAGGCTTTCCAAACTTCTAAGAACAATCAAATCCGGGTCTAAGTATAAAACTTTGTCCACGGTTTTTGGCAGATACCTTGCGGCAAAAATCCGATAGTACATCTCACGGGGATATCGGTCGGTTATGGGGGCGCTCTCTAACATATCGTCGGTGATTTTTATATCCACAGTGGAATACCTATCGTTTTCCAGATAGTCGTCTATACTTTTGTAGTCCTCTAAGGTGAGGGACGAGTTTATCACATAAATTGTAAATTTTGTCTCAGGCTGTGCTATGAGCAGAGATTTGAGCATAACGCACAGTGGACGGATATACCCACTGTTCAGTGTGACTAAAATGTTCAAAGCCGATGTAGACCTCCTATAAGCTGTTTGTATCTGTGATACAGAAAATTTTTGTATGAATTGGCGGATAGACGAGAATTTTATCGCCATTTTTTAATTTAGCTAACGGCGAGAGTTCTTTTTCATTTTGCGGTAGACCAAAAGAGAGACGCAGGTGGTGAAAATCTGGCAGAGGGTGGAGATGATAAAGGCAGGGGAGAGGGGGTCTCTGATACTCGCACCCATTATGCTTGTCAAAATCACTCCCGGCAACATTCCGAAGATGGAGCCGCCCATAAATTGCAGGTAGGGGATACGGCTAAATCCGCAATAAATACTGACTAAATCGCAGGGGACGATACCCACCACCCTTATGATAAAGGAAAAGAAAAACGAATTGTCTGTCTCAAAATCAGATATTTCTTTGATTTTCGGATATCTTTCGTAGAGCTTTTCCACCTTTTGCCAGCCCAAACTCCTACCAGTAAAGTATCCCACGCTTATGGAGACTGCTATTCCCAATATGTTCACCGCCATACCCAAAAACATATTTGAAAATATTGCTCCGCCGGCAAGGTAAAGCGCCATAATGGGTATGAACATAACCACACTTTTTATGGCGTATAAAAACATAAGCAGGACAAAGGCAAATAATGCACTGCTGCCGGACAGACCTAAAATGTCATCGATACCCACACCGCTTTTATAGGCGGTATAGCATATGAAGGTCAGCGCCAGCAAAAACACTGTGAGCAGCCCTGTGGGAAATCTCTTTTCTTTGCCCATATAATAAGCCCTTTCAATGGGATAGATATATTTTATCCTAAAAAAAGTAAAAATACAACAAATATATGTCGCTTTTTCACCTGTGGATAGCCTTTTGCTACCTTGAGAATGGATATCAGTATAACATTTACACTGTGTGAATTATATGAAAAGTCAAAGATAGAATATAAAAATACAAAAAAACTCCGCCTGCACGCAACTAGCGCAGACGGAGGTTGTATTGCTTTTCGCATTTGAATTTAAAACCGAAATTGTCAATCTTGACGTATTCTTGCAAGATTTTTTGTGTCGCTGTGGACAATTGGCTGCCAAGTGACATTGCAAAACATAGCGCTCACAGAGATTGGAATATAACTCAGCATAAAAATCGGGAAAGAGAAGGTGTACAATATTTTTTTATACCAAGGGGTGTGTATCTGCTTCCACTGGGAGAGGGTGGTGATAGCGCCAAGGTAGAACAATAACATATAAGCATTGTATATGCTCTCCAAAATGCTGAGACCTAAAACCCCCACATCTTGACCGGAAAAAATCCCGACAGTTGAGAATATGGCGTTTACCACTATGCTTAAAACCGTGAGCACCACCGCCGGCATAATTGACATAGTCATATCGTAGCTGGCAAAGTCAAAATTTGTAAAGATGTTTTTAACAAGCTGTCTGCCGTCTTTCTGAAAGACCTGCAAGTAGCCTTTTGCCCAGCGCAGGCGCTGTCTCCAGCTCTGTGCAAAGGTGGTGGGCTGTTCATCAAAAAACTCCGCTTTTTCGCAGTAGCCGATTTTGTTTTTGTGGAGAACATTGTAGATTGAAAATTCTATGTCCTCAGTGAGGAGAAAGAAGTCCCAGCCGCCCATCTCTTTTAAAATTCTGTCTGAGAACATAAATCCCGTGCCAGATACGGCGCAGCTGGTGTTCATCAAAAAGCGTGAGTTGTTCAAAAATTTGCTCTCTCTTAAAAAC
>JAVVVT010000003.1:0-37715 GCA_036652515.1 Oscillospiraceae bacterium | reverse complement strand
TGTCAACAAAACCCTCGGTGGCGTTTACTAATAGCAAAGCAAAACACACGCCGATTTCATAACTGCCAAAATATCTGAAAAGCATACTCACAAGACCCACCAAAATGCCAAAGGCAATCTTGGCTTTTGGGTTTTTAGGGGTGGTGGCAGGCTCATTCAGCATAAAAATTGCGGAAAATATCAGAGCGCCACTGAGCATTTCAAACTTTAAACTGGTGAAAACCGATATGCCGTAAATTCTCGGAAACAGTATGGAGAAGGCACAACAGGTGAGCAAAAAAGACACAGGTATGTGCCAAGTTATCCTCTTTGTGCTCAGCAGAAATACTGCCACCGCAAAAATTATCAGCACAAAGGAGGCGCCCATAGGTCCTGCGTAATTTCCTAAAATCAAATTTAAATTGCTGATGTAGGGCAGACCGCCCATCTTGATTGTCCCAGCACCTGAAATTGTGCTCTGAGACACTCCCGACCAAAAGGCGACCTGTGAAAAAGGCTTAACCGCCTTAAAAACTTCCTCCGGCCAGTTCACCGCCGCCACGCACATGGACAGCGCCGCCAAGCTAAAGGGGTATACGTCTTTGCCTCCGAAAATATGCTTGCCTACAAGGGTGACCAAAGCCACTGTCATAGCCACCACATAAAGGGGAATACTCACAGGTAGGAGCATACAAAAGGTGATTGCCGCCACTGCGCTGCTCTTGTCAGACACGTCAATTTCTTTGTGGCGCATAACAGCCACCCACACATCCACCGCCCTTGCAACGGCAAATCCTGTGGCACAGATGAGCAAGACTCTCCCGCCGTACAGCACGGTTGCGCACAGCATAATGGGTATCAAAGCCAGCAACATATCATTGTAGTGGCTGGTGGGTTTATCATTAAGTTTTGGTTTTGTCATTCTTTTTCTCTCTTACGCTTTTAATTTTTGTATGGCTGCCTGTGGGTCTTCACTGCCAAAAATATAACTGCCTGCCACAAGCAAATTTGCGCCCTTTTCCCTGCAAAGGCGAGCTGTCTCTTGGTTTATGCCGCCGTCCACCTCAATGAGGAGCTCACACAGCCCACGCCTGTCGGCTTCGCTTTTTAACTCTGCGATTTTTTCCAGCGCCGAGGGCATAAACTTTTGACCGCCGAACCCGGGCTCAACGCTCATAATAAGGACTAAATCTAACTTTGGCAAAAATGGGAAAACCGCCTTTATATCGGTGGAAGGCTTTACCACCAGCCCGACTTTTTTCCCTTGATTTTTTATGATATCAATGGTGAGGTTAACATCGCTCTCGCTTTCAATGTGGAAAGAGACCAAATCAGCCCCCTGCTTGCAAAATTCTTCCACATATAAATGGGGCTTGATTATCATCAGGTGTACGTCAAAAAACGCATCGCTCACCTTTCTCAAACTTTTTACCACAGGCAGACCGATGGAAATATTGGGAACAAAAACGCCGTCCATAACGTCGACGTGGAGCATATCCGCCCCTGCTTTTATAACTTTCTCACAGCTATCTTGCAAGTTCGCAAAATCCGCCGAGAGAATTGATGGTGAAATTTTCATATTGTTGCCTTTCTAAAAGGTACTTTTCTGTCCTAATTTTAAAGCCCTTTGGGACTATCTATATATTATACATATTATAGTGGGAAAAATCAAATTAAACCGAAAAAATTTACAATTTGAAAACAATTTTTACACAGTGGAAAACAAACCTTTAATTTTGACCTCTTTGGTGTTATACTGTATTTAATTATAAAATATATCAGGAGGTTTCTATGTCAAAAAAAATTACATCACCTTTAGGCTTTGGCTGTATGCGCCTGCCCAAAAACGAGGACGGAACAATCGACTATGTTTTAGGGCAAAAAATGGTTGACTACGCCTTTGAAAACGGAATAAATTATTTTGATACCGCCTACAATTATCACGGCGGTCAAAGCGAAATTTTTATCGGACATGCCCTGTCCAAATATCCAAGAGAGAGCTATTTTCTCACCAGCAAAATGCCTGTTTTCAAGCTTGAGTGCAAAGAGGACACAGACAGAATTTTTAATGAGCAGCTTCAAAAATGTCAAACCCCTTATTTTGACAACTACCTTGTCCATTCTCTGAACCGTGACAGCTGGAAAAAAGCGGTGGATTTTGGCGTGGTGGAATACCTTTTGCAGAAGAAAAAAGAGGGTAAAATCAAGAATTTAGGCTTCTCTTTCCACGACTCCCATGAGGTTTTAGAGGGGATAATGTCCTATACAAAGTGGGATTTTGTTCAGTTTCAGCTGAACTATTATGACCTTGAGGTGGGCGATGCGAAACTGCTGATGAATTTAGCTGATAAATACAAGCTGCCTATGATTGTTATGGAGCCTGTTCGTGGAGGATTTTTGGCAAAGTGCGTGCCAAATGCAATCGCTGCAATCAACTCTTCCTACGGCGAAAACAAGGCGGCGGCTTTGGCGCTCTCCTATGCTTTCAGCCTGCCCGGCGTTATGCTCACCTTGAGCGGAATGAGCAACCTTGAACAGGTTATAGACAATGTGAACACCGCAAAGCACCCTATTCCTATGGACGAAAAAGCCAGCGGTGTAATCGCAAAAGTTATGCACGAAATAACCTCTTTCACCTCTGTGCCATGCACCAAATGTTCATATTGTATGCCCTGCCCTGTGGGGCTTGATATCCCTGAAATTTTTAGGATTTTCAACGATTTTGAGCTTTTTGGTGACAAGATGGACGCCAAGAGCGCCCTAAATAAACTGACTAAAAAGCCCTCGGACTGCATAGGCTGTAAAAAGTGTATGAACGCCTGTCCACAGCGTTTAGAAATCCCCGATTTAATGAAATCCATCGCTGCTAAGTTGGAAAACCTGTAATTTGCTTAAAATATCTGACTTTACATAGAATATTAAAGAGGCGTTAAGGACTTATTTATGGTGAAAAAACTCACTTATCAACTTTCAATGTTGCTTTTTATGGCTTTTGTAATCTTGTTTTCCGTGTTTACGGTAGCTAATACAAACAGCTTTTATACAAGGCAATATTTAAAAAACAATGCAACAAAAGATACAGGTGTATCTTACAGCCAGTTAGACGATATTACCGCTCTGCTATTAGATTATCTCAATGGCAAAACTGACAGCCTAAATATGGAATGTGATAAAAACGGGGTTGCCGCCCAGGCATTTGACCAAAGAGAAAAAGACCATATGGTAGACGTGCGCACCCTTTATAACAGGGCATTTTTTGCTATGTGCCTATGCCTTGCCCTAGGGATATCTCTATCTTTCGCTCTTTATAAACGGGATAAAAAAGATTTATTTCGGGAGAATATTTGGGCTTCTTACAAGGTCTCATTTGTGGTATTAATCATACTTTGTGTAGCCTTGGGGCTGATGTTCACCTTGGGTTTTGACTGGTTTTGGACGAATTTTCATATGATATTTTTCTCAAATGATCTATGGCTTTTAGACCCTGAGGTCAGCACTATGATAAATATGTTCCCTCTAAACTTTTTTCTTGCTATGTGCAGTAAAATTCTTTTGAGGTTCGTGATAATCTACCTTGCCCTTATCCCATTTCTTATCCCTAAAAAGAGGAGATTTCCGGCTTAATAAGCGGTAAGTCCTAACGGAAATACAAGGATTTTTTAAGAGAAAGATAGCTGTAACTTTCTAAATCCACAAACTATATCGAAAAGACAAGTTTTTAAAACGTAAAAGAGCTGCAACTTTCTAAATCCGCAAACTATAATTACAAAACAAAAGAGCCGAATATTCGGCTCTTTTTTGTGTATCGCTATGCAATTTAATGTGGTGTCAGGTGGTAACTTTGGCAAAATTAGCCGATTTTTGTGCCACAACCACGGCAGAACATATCGCCGTCTGTGATAACTCCGCCACAGTTGGGGCAGACTTTCATCTCAAAATTATCACCCGGACGTGTGGGTTCTTCCTCTTTAAACTCGGCTAACTGCGCCTCAAGTTTTGCCACGTCGTCAATGTACTGAGACAGCAGCTCTTCATTCTGCTCGCCGGTTTTGTGCATAACGTAAACCAATGCGCCCAGCTGTCTTTGAGCCTTTGCAAAATCATTTTCCACCGCTAATTTTGAGACTTTTCTCTTGCCTTTATCCATCACTTCTCCTGCAACTTTGGCGGCTTGGTCAGCAAACTTTGCCGAGGACTCAATCAAATCATCAAATAGTTTCATAATAGTAACTCCTTTATTCTTTTTTTATGTGAAAGCCCTGATATTTTCAAGACTTAACCAAAAAATTCCATAAGCATTGAGTTTTTAGGCATATAACCCACCGGTAGGCTGTCAATGCTGTGGAAAACCTTTAAAAGCTCTGCTAATTTTTTCCCCTCGGGGGTGTTTTCTTCCACCATATCTGCGAAAGGTTGTAAGGCGCTGTGCATAACCAAAATTTCATAGCTGAAAGAAGTGTCAATCAGCAAATCCGCATTTGGCTTAAAAATTTTGATATATTTATCCTCGCCCTCGCAGACTTTAGGCCACATTGAGATAGTTTTTTCCGGAGAGTGTCCACGATATTTATAGTCTCTTATCATTCTTCTCAGCAGTCGAATATCCCGTGTGGGCAAAATTCTCTGCCCTCTGTTTGAGTATTCCTCACGCAGACCTGCATAAACGGTGTAGATATTCTCCTTGGGTAAAATATTCAAAAGCAGCGGATTTAAAGCGTGTATTCCCTCCACAATGATAAATCCGTCATCGATTTCAATCTCCATAGCGGTGTCATTCCGCTCTTCGGTTTTAAAATTAAACTCAGGAAACACCGCCTTGCCCTTGTCTATAAGCTCCCTTAAGCATTTTTCCACCAAGGGGAGCTCTATGGCATCAACGCTCTCATAATCCTTGCTGCCGTCCTCAAGACGTGGATATTTGTCGGCATTTTTGAAAAAGTTGTCAAGAGATACCACCTCCGCCTTTTTTCCCAGGGCTATAAGCTTATCCCGAAGCTTATGGGCTGTGGTGGTCTTTCCGCTGGCGGAAGGTCCTGTGAGCATAATAATTCTGCGGTTTTCTTCTATTATTTCCTTTGCCGCCCCGTAAACTCTCGCCTCATATTCGTATTCGCAATGGCGCACAAAGCTCTGTTTTGAAAGCCCTGCCGAGTTTATCAGCGACAATTCCACTAATCTTTTGGGTATCCAAACTGCTGGCATAACTTAAACACCTCATCTTTTCTGTTGATTATAGCTTGGAAATTCTTCACATATTCTGCGGGGTATTTAAAATTATATACCCGTTCAATCTCGCCTTTTCCGCCCACGACCTTGCTAACTCCCCCTGCGCCGCAAGAGATGATAGTTTGAATTTCTTCCATTATGTATATATTATATAAACTTTCGTGTCCAAGCTGTGAAAATCCCACATTTTCTAAATTTTGAAGGGTGGATTTTTGCCTGTACATATAGTAGGGGCGATAGCCATTTTGGGTGAGTATCTGATTTTTGGCAATCATTTTACCCACGTCCTCATAGCTGTGGTGCTCATCTTTTATAACAAGGTTGGAGGCACGCTTTAAAGTAAGGGTGTGTACAGTTATATTCTCTGCCCCCAAAGCGATACAGCCACGGAGTGAATTTTCAAAACCCTCCACTGTGTCCTCGGGCAAGCCTGCTATCAAATCCATATTTATAGCCTTAAATCCCACCTTTTTCGCCGTTTCCACGCAGTCTAAAAAGTCTTGGTGGGTGTGGTTTCTGCCTATGGCAGCTAACACATTGTCTGAAAAAGTCTGGGGATTGATAGAGACACGGTCTGCGCCGTATTCCTTGATAATTTCAAGCTTTTCCAAATCCGTACAGTCGGGGCGACCTGCCTCCACCGTATATTCTATCACCTTTGAGAGATCAAACGCCTGCCTCACCGTCATCATAACCTTTTTTAATTGCTGCGCCGTTATTGCGGTGGGGGTGCCTCCGCCCATATATATGGTTTGCAGCTCCAGCCCGTCACGCTCTGCCACCTTTGCGGTGTACTTGATTTCTTGGCAAAGTTTATCCACATACTCCTCCATTAATCCCTGTGCATTTTTTGTGGAGGTGGAGACAAATGAGCAATAGCTGCACCTTGAAGGGCAGAAGGGAATTGAGATGTAAAGGCTGAAGTGGTTGGGTTTTATCTTTGATATAATTGGCTGCTGCAAGGTGAAAATATCGCTGCACAGCTTGGTTTTTTCAGGGCTGACCATATAGTAATCTTCAAACTTTTTTATTACATTCTGTAATATTCCGTCTTCTTTATACAAATTACGCATTAGGCGCACAGGGCGTATACCTGTGAGCACTCCCCAGGGCAGTCCATGACCTAACGCATTTTTATACATATTGTATGCGGTAATCCCTATCTGAAAGTCTTTTTCTCTCTTCACGCTAAAAATCGGCAAAAAAGCTATCTGCCTTTTTTTATTGCAGAAGGAATACACCGCCACCCTTTTACTGTTCTGCCTGATGTAGATAAAATCCTCTTTTGTGCCCTTGGGGGATTTTTTACAGAAGGACACTGATGTGTCTTTAAAAAACATTCTTGTGAGCTGTTCAATCTCATAATTGTCGGGGTAATTATTTAAAAAAATTTGCATACAGACTTCTTTTCTGCCCTTATTTTTTGCCAAAAAGCCAAAGGACGGATATATAAATTATTTTTTCAGATAAGGGTTTTGCGCCCTCTCCTGCTCCATTGTGGAAAAATGATTGTGCCCCGGCAAGACTTTCAGGTCGCTTTTTACAAACTCTTTAAGCTTTTTAAGGCTCGCCATAAGTGTGTCATAGTCGCCCCCCTCTAAGTCGGTGCGCCCTACCGTCCCTGCAAAAAGGGTGTCTCCGGTAAAAAGCATATCCTCGCACTTTAAGCAGTAACCGCCTAAAGTATGCCCCGGGGTTGCTATGGTGAAAATCTTTATATCTCCAAACTCAAGGTTTGATAAATCGGTGTAGGGGGTGGTGCCCTCAATGGCAAAAAGCTCTGCGTCCGCTTCGCCTAAATAGACGGGCACAGAAAACTCGCTGCGCAGCTCTGCCAAAGTTTCAACGTGGTCTTTGTGGCCGTGGGTGAGCAAAACCGCCTTTAGCTGCACCATATCGTTCTCTAAAATGGATTTTACCTTATTGATTTCGGCGCTGCAATCTATGAGCACCCCGTCGCCCTTATCATCGCAAATCATATAGCAATTGGTGAAATACGGGCTTTTACCCATCAAGTGATAAGCTTTCATATTTTGAATACCTCTCATAATTATACAGTCAAATTTTGCTTGACGACCTTTTATTTCTTCCATTCATCGGTGTCTATTATTATAGTCACAGGTCCGTCGTTGGTCAAGTTTATCTGCATATCGGCTCCGAACTCACCGTGGACCACCTTGCGAAACCCCATATCCTCAATCTCGCCTAAAAATTGTTCATAAATTGGCTTTGACATCTCGGGTCTGCCTGCCTTGATAAAGGAGGGGCGTCTGCCCTTTTTGGTGTCGGCAAAGAGGGTGAACTGGGAGACGACCATACAATCGTAGCCTTTTTCCAAGGCGGAAATATTCATCTTGCCCTCTTCGTCCTCAAAAATTCTCAACTCAGCAACTTTTTTAGCCAAAGGGGCGGTGTCCTGTGGCACATCGCTCTCGCAGACCCCAAAAAGCACCACCAAGCCTTCTCTCATCTCCTGTTTTTCGCCGCCGTCAACTGATATCCAGGCATTTTTTACTCTTTGAACAACTGCTCTCATATCTTATTCCCTATCTTATCTTTTTATCCGCCCTTTTGGGCAAAATCAAGCCCTCATAATTGAAATAATCGTCTTTGTCTTTTTAAATTTAGTTATGACGCTGGTCAAATGGTCGGTGTTATTCACCCCGATTGTCAAGGACATAGCCAGTCGCCCGTCGGTGGTCTGCTTGGCGTTCAGTGAGAAAATCGGCACTCTCATATTGCTGAGAACCGTGGAGACCTCTGCCAAAGCTGTACCGTTGTCCATTGCCACTAGCTCTAACGTCGCCTTGAAATCCTCTTTAACGTCGTCTGCCCAGTGAGCTTTGACCCACCTCGCTTTATTTTCTTGGTCTATATTGCATTCCTGTGCATTGACGCAGGTTTTTTTATGGATTGAAACCCCAAACCCACGGGTGATAAATCCCACAATATCGTCTCCCGGCAATGGGTTACAGCATTTTGAGAACTTGACCAAACAGTTGTCCAGCCCCTCAACCACCACGCCGTTGCTGCTTTTTGTCTTGTGAATTTGGGTGACCACCACAGGGACTTTTGCCTCGGGGGGTTGATTTTCTTTTTGTATCCTCAAATACTCGTCCTTGGCTTTGAAGATGACCTTTGACATCTGAATACCGCCGTATCCCAGCGCCGCAAACAGCTCCTCCTTGTTGTTGAGTTTCTGCCTTTTGGCGATTTCATCTATGAAGTCATCATAATCCGCCTCGGGAATATTTATCATATTACGGCGGAGCTCACGGTCTAATGCCGACTTTCCCTCCACAATATTCTCTTCTTTTTTCTCTTTTTTAAACCAGGTACGGATTTTACTCTTCGCCTCGCTGGTGGTGACAATATTCAGCCAGTCACGGCTAGGCCCTTTGTCCTTAGGTCCTGTGACCACCTCTATAATCTCGCCTGTGGACACCTTATAGTCGATTGAGACCATACGCCCGTTGACCTTTGCACCGGTCATACGGTTACCCACCGCAGAGTGTATGGCATATGCAAAATCTATCACCGTGGCACCTGCGGGCAGATTTATCACATCTCCCTTTGGGGTAAAGACAAAAACATCGTCCGGCACCAGCTCATTTTTGATGTCACGAAGCAGCTCACTGTTGTCGTCGGCATCTTGCTGGCTCTCCAAAAGCTGCCTGACCCAAGCTAACTTCTCCTCCATATTATCCTGACCTTGAATACCGCTCTTGTATTTCCAGTGGGCGGCGATGCCGTATTCGGCGGTGTAGTGCATATCCCAGGTGCGGATTTGAATTTCAAATGGCACACCGTCTTTGCCTATGACACTGGTGTGCAGAGATTGATACATATTTGATTTTGGCGAGGAGATATAATCTTTAAATCTTGAGGGGATTGGGCGGAACATATCGTGGACAAGCATCAGAGCGTTGTAGCACTCCGCCACACTGCTCAAGATAATTCGCACTGCATATATATCGTAAATCTCCCCAAAATCTCTGCCCTGTATAAACACCTTGCGGTAGACGCCATAAATGCTTTTTACCCTGCCGATGACAGTGGCATCTTGAACGCCAAACTCCACGAGCTTGACTTTAACATTTTCCACAATGGAATTTACAAAGCTCTGGGCGCTGCCGTCTCTCTCAATGACCTGCTTGACCTCTTGATATCCCAATGGGTCTAAGATTTTAAGGGAGATGTCCTGCAATTCGTCCTTTATATTGCTTATTCCCAATCGGTGGGCTATGGGGGCATAGACCTCCATAACTTCCAAAGCCTTATCCCTCTGCTTCTGCTCCGCCCAGCCACTTGCCGTGCGCATATTGTGCAGTCTGTCGCAGAGTTTGATAATCATTACACGGATATCCTTGCTCATTGCCAAGAGCATTTTCCGCAGATTTTCCGCCTGCTGTTCCTCCATTGTGGAAAAGGTGATTTTACCCAATTTGGTAACTCCGTCCACCAAGAGCGCCACGTCCTTGTTAAACTCTTTTTCCACCTCTTCAATGGTGACACTGGTGTCCTCCACCACATCGTGGAGAAGTGCGGCGGCTAAACTGGTGGAGTCCATACCTAATTCAATAAGTATGCCGGCAACAGCCGTGGGGTGCTCTATGTATTCTTCGCCTGTCTTTCGGAATTGACCTTTATGGCTTTTTTCTGCCAACCTGTACGCCTTATCTATGAGCTCAAGGTCATAATTTTTGCCTGACTCCCTTAATGCTTTTTGTAATTCTTCGTATTTCATAAATACACCCCTTTCTTTTTTTATTGCAAAGCTATGAGTATCTCGCTGGACATAAGGTCTCTTTTTTCTGCCACAGCGACTAATTTAAAATAATTTTGCTGAGGGCTTTGAACGGTTTCAATCAGCCCTAAATCTATGAGTACATCTAATATAACTTGAATTTTACCGCTGAGCATCTGCGGATATTTTATGAAAAGCGGACGCAAATCGTCACAGCTAACTTTTTCTGTGCTTAAATATCTATATATGAGCGCCACCTCTGTTCTGTTGGGGCAGAGCTTTGATTTTTTTTCTTGGGAGAGAGGAAAATTATTTTTAAAAAGCTTGTACAGGTCATAATCATCTATCATCTCATCGCTTATTCCACAGGGGCGCACCTCTTTTATGCGCACAGAAACCATACTGCCATTGTCCCCTTGAAAGATAGACAGGGCAAAAGCCACATCTAACATATCCCCGACTTTGTAGACAAATTCTGCCGGTGAGGTGTTGAACATCACCCCTTGCAAAACCCCCTCGCCCTTGCGCACCTTAATGCGTATATGCTTGCCGCCGCTCACGGAAAAAACCCCTGCCAACTCCACATTTTCCACCATAAAAAGAGGGTTGGGGTTGCCGTTGCCAAAGGGGGCAAGGTAGCTTATTTGACTGACGGAACGTGGGCTTATCTCGCTTAAATTCAGGAGGCAATCCACCGTCAACTCTTGGGTTTTTGACATCTCTTCGTTCTTGTTGGCGAACTCATTTATCGCTGCTCTGAACTCCTCTAATCTGCCTATCTCCACCGACATTCCTGCCGCCAGCTCGTGGCCTCCAAAGCGAAGTAAACAGCCCTTGGTGTTCTCAAGTGCGCCGTGTAAATTAAAAGCAGGCACGCTTCTGCCGCTGCCCTTGTACTCGTCCCCGTCACGGGTGAAAACTATCGCCGGTTTTCCGTAGCGCTCCACCAAACGTGAGGCGACTATGCCGATGACGCCCGGGTGGAAATCATCGTCCCAGACCACTATCACCCTGTCTTTTATCAAATTTTGATGAGATAAAATCTCCTGGGTTATCTCCTCTGCCATCTTGTTCTGTGTTTCTTGACGTTTTTTGTTCTCCGCCTCTAATTCACACGCCAAGATGTCCGCCTCCTCCTCGCTCTCGCTGAGTAGGAGCTCTAAGGCTCTGGTGGCATCGCTCATTCTGCCTGCGGCATTTATTCGTGGGGCAATATTGTAAGCTATGGTCTCGCTGGTAATTTCTTTGCCGGACACACCGCCTATCTTCATAAGGCTTTCAAATCCCTGCCTTGCCCCATTGTTCAGCAGCTCTAAGCCGGCTTTTACAATGGTGCGATTTTCTCCCTCTAAGAGCATCAGGTCCGCCACCGTGCCAACGCATACATAGTCGGCATAAAATTCCAGCATTTCCTCGGGGTGAGCATTTTCTAATGCGCAGACAAGTTTAAAGGCAACCCCCACACCCGACAGGGTTTTGCAAGGGCTGTTGTCCTCCTTTTGCAAGGGGTCGATGACCGCCAGCGCCTTTGGAATTTCGCTTTTTGGAAGGTGATGGTCTGTTATTATAATATCCAAGCCTATCTTGCTTGCCGCCTCCACCTCGCTCACCGCAGAGATGCCGTTGTCCACGGTTATCACCAAATCCACACCTTTTTTTGCCAGCCCCTCCAAGACCTTGGCATTTAGCCCATAGCCCTCGCTCTCACGGTTTGGCAATTTATAAAACACGTTTGCCCCGGCATTTTCCAGGTGGGAAAAAAGGGTGGCAGTAGCGCAGACGCCGTCCACGTCATAGTCTCCGTAAATGACTATTTTTTCTTCATTTTCTATGGCGGAATGTATTCTCTCCACCGCTTTGTCCATATCTTTCATCAAAAAAGGGTCGGACAGGGCGCAATCGGTGAGATACTTTGCCTCCGCCTGAGTTTTTGTATCAACGCCCTTGGAAAGTAAAACTTTTGAGAGCACCGTGTCCACTTTTAGGGCAGAGCAAAGCTCGTCCACCTGTGACTGTGGGAAATTATTCACTTTCCATTTGCGATAGAGCATTATAGCCTCTTTCGCCCCATCAATTTAGAGAGGGCACATTTTTTTATTTTATAACCTTTTGGGTCGCTTAATTAAGATAGCCCACGTTTTTTATAACCTTTTGGGGCACTTAATTAAGAGGGCTCACGTTTTTTTATAGCTTTTGGTCGCCCAATCAAAAGAACCACGCTTTTTTGTTTTATAACTTTTTGGGTTGCTCAACTAAGAGAGCCCACGCTTTTTATTTTGTAGCTTTTGGGTTGCTCAACTAAGAGAGCCAAGTTTTTATAGCTTCTTTGGTCTGTATTTTGCAGTGATATACTGGGCGATTTTTACACCGTCCACCGCTGCGGACATTATTCCGCCGGCGTAACCTGCGCCCTCACCACAGGGGTACAAGCCTTTGATATTGCTCTGTAAATCTTCTGTGCGCAGTATTCTCGCCGGAGATGAGGTGCGTGTTTCCACCCCTGTGAGAAGGCTGTCACCTTTGGAAAATCCTGTTATTTTTCTGTTCATCGCCGGCAGAGCCGCCTTAAATCCCTCTGTGACAAAGGGTGGGAAAATCTTGGCGAAATCCCCCTCTTTGACCCCTAAAGGATAGGTGGGCTCCACTGTTTTTATATTCATACCCTTTTTGCCTAAAAAGAAATTGTCCAAGGTCTGGCAAGGGGCTTTATAGCTTTTTTCGTACTGGTTGTATGCGGCTTTTTCTATCCTGCGCTGAAATTCAATCGCCTTGGTAAAATCGTTGTCAAAATCTTCAGGCGTCACCGAGACCACCAATGCGCTGTTGGCATTCAGCCCGTCCCTGGCGTGGTTGCTCATACCATTGACCACCACCGAATTTTCCTCGCTGGCTGCCGCCACCACCTTGCCGCCGGGACACATACAAAAGGTATATATCCCCCTGCCCTTCACAGTCTCTGAGAGCTGATATTCCCCTTTTGGCAATATGGGATTACCTGCCAAGCCGTGATACAGGCTTTTTTCAATATCGCTTTGTAGATGCTCAATTCTCACCCCCACTGAAAAGGGTTTTGCCTCAATCAATGCGCCGCTATCCTTGAGCATAGAAAAAATTTGCCTTGCGCTGTGACCTGTTGCCATAATCAAATGCTCGGTGGCAATTTCGCCTTTATCTGTCTTAACTCCACATATCTTGCCGTTTTTCATCTTGATATCCTCAAGGGTGGTGTTGAACATAATTTTTCCGCCCAGTGAGATAATCTCGGTGCGTATGCTTTTTATCACGTCCACCAGCAAATCCGTGCCGATGTGGGGTTTTGCACTTTGGGCTATCTGAGCCGGCGCCCCGTGGCGGATAAATGTTTTGGTGATAAAATCACATCTCTCGTCCCCTATGCGTGTGGTGAGCTTTCCGTCGGAAAAAGTGCCTGCTCCCCCCTCGCCGAATTGTATATTGCTCTTGGTGTTCAGCACTCCGCCGTTTTCAAACTCTCTCACCGCTTTGGTGCGGCTGTCAATATCCATACCCTGTTCAATCACCAAGGGGGCAAAGCCCATCTTTGCCAAAACCAAGGCGCACATAAGCCCTGCCGGACCGAAACCGCAAATCACAGGGGGCAATGGCATAACCTCTTCTCCCCTTGCGAATGTTAAGTCGGTCTCCTCTTTCACAACTATGTCCTTGTTTTTGCCTGCAAAATTTATCTCGGACTTTTCATCATTTAACTTCGCCGCCACGCTGTACACGAATTTTACATCGCCTTTTCTGGCGTCCACGGAGACTTTATGCACCCAAATAGAGGCGATATCCCCCTGTGACAATGCCAAAATCCCCTTGGCTTTTTCAATGGCTTCCTCGCTGGGGGCATTTACACTTAATTTAATATTGTTGATTATTATCATTTTTTAATTCTTAATGGTGACTGTATAGACACCCTTTACATAAGCTTTATCCGTTGGGGGAATTATAAAGCTCACTTCTACCGATTGCTGACCCACAGCACCTGTCAGGCGAGTGGCGTCCACCTGTGCTATAACACTGCCGCTGGAAAGGCTTTCCACCGCCTCTTTAGTGCCTACCACCACCACGTTGCTAATTATCTGTGTCAAAACTTTTATCCCGTCCTTGTCGCCATTTATCACCTTTATCTCGGTGACCGCCACCTTTTTCTCCATAAGATTTTCTGAAGAAACCGTGGCAAAGACCTGATTGACCTCGTCCATACTACGATATCCAGCGGGCAGCTTTACATCAAAAGCGTATTTTTTATCTAATTCCAAGGTGGCTAAATCCATATACCCCACCACAAAATCCGTTATATTGTCCGCTATCTGGCTTGGTACCGCCAGGCGCAAAACCGTCTGGGAGACGGACTGATGCAAGGTGGACACATCAAAGCCTTGAGGTACATTGACATATTCCACTCGCACAGGCAATATGACCTCTTTCAAAACGGGTATGGTTATCTCGATATGCTCGTTGTCAAAGGTGAGAAGGTCGGACTCAATAAGCGCCCCGTTGGCGTCATACAATATAAGCTCTGTGGGGAGCACCGCCGACTGGGTGAGGGTCTCCTGTGTCATAGTCTTAGCCACCGCTTTACTTATTCCCGAAACCTTGTATTCAGGACCTGTTATGGTGACTTTTGCCGGGGAGGCGCTGGGTTTGTCTGCGATGTATTCCGATGACACCGACACGCTTGAAATATCCATCTCCACGGGGACTTCTTTGGTTATCAACCTGTCAAATCTCACCGTTATGGTGTCATGGCTCATAGAACCGATAGAAAAATCCTTAACGCTTGAGGTTTTCTCCGCCGTGAGTTTCAAGGTGTATTTGCCTGCGCCGTCAATACCCACTATGGTGGGGTAGACTATTATATCCTCCGCCGTCAAATCGCCGGTGACGCTTCGGGGGCCTGTTATGGACACGCTCACGCTTTTTATGTCCATCTCTATTACGTCAAGACCCAAACTTTGATAGGTTGCGCTCTGACGATACTGCATATTTATAGGTACATTGCGTATGATTGTGGTGTGCTCATTGTTTATATAAACCACCACATACGCCCACATTGTAAGTGAGACTATAAAAGAGAGCAGAAGTAAAAATCTGCTGTTGTCCAGGAGTTTTGATAATTTATTGTTGTTCATTTTTTTTCCTCCTGAAGAATGCAGACGGTCTGCTCTTGTCCCCCGCATCTAAAATCGGCTGGACAAACTCTTTTGTCAACATATGGTAGAGGGTCTGCCTATCCAAGTTTCTCACTAAAACACCGTTTTTCGCCACTGAAATAATACCCGTCTCCTCGCTGACCACCAAAATCAAAGCATCGCTCACCTCGCTCAAGCCCAGTGCCGCACGGTGCCTTGTTCCCATATCCTTGCTGATTTCTAAATTGTCCGACAGAGGCAACACGCACCCTGCGCTTATGATTTTGCCGTCTTGAATGATGACAGCGCCGTCGTGCAAAGGCGAGCCGTCGTAAAAAATCGTCCCGATTAACTCGGGGGAAATATCGCTGTTTATAGTGGTTCCGCTCCGCTGTATGGCATCTAAGCTGGTGAATTTTTCCATAACCATCAAAGCGCCCGTCTGCTTTTCGCTCATTCTTTCAGTGCCGTCACAGATGGCGGCGATAGCTTTTTGAAGCCTCTCTGCCTCCACCTCTTCAGGGGTATTTTTTTTCAGCATTGACAAGGAGAAGAGGCTCTTGCTGCCCACCTGCTCCAAGGCACGGCGAATTTCCGGCTGAAAGACCACCAATAATGCGATAAAACCCACCTGCAACAGGCTGGTTATTAAAAAACTCAAGGTTTTTAATTTGAATTGTGTGGCAAAAATATAGACCAAAAGGAATACTGCTATCCCCTTTAAAAGCTGAAACGCTCTGGTCTGCTTAAAAAGGTTAAGCACATTGTAAACCAACACGGTGACGATTAAAACGTCCAATATATCCGAGATTCCGATAGTTTGCAGTATGCTCAAAAATGAGCTTACCAGCGCACTTATATTCATAATTCTTCCACCTTTTCTTTTTTCTTGCGATTATCGCCGGTGACACACTTATCATCACAGCTTTTAAGCTCAAAACACATACTACCATAGTAGCATATATATATGTGTTTTTAAAGAATTATTGCTGAATTGTAACAAAAGTTTAATCTAATCTTAATGTTTTTTCTCAGGTGCAAAATCTGTTTTTCGTTTTTATTACAGCAAAGTGTGCTCATTGAGCAGACAGACGGCGTGACAGGCTATCCCCAGCCCCTCCCCCGTGAAGCCCAGCCCCTCTTCGGTGGTGGCTTTCACAGAAACTTTATCCACCGTACAGCAGAGCACTCTGGCAATATTTTCTCTCATAGACAAAATATACGGGGCGAGTTTAGGTCTTTGGCAAAGTATGGTCACATCTAAATTTTCAATGTCTGCGCCCTTGTCAAAAATTAAATCTGAAATTTTTTGGAAAAGCACCATACTGTCTATTCCCCTATACTGCTCCTGTGTATCTGGAAAATGTTTGCCTATATCCCCCAGCGCCATAGCCCCCAAAAGGCTGTCCATCACCGCATGGAGAACCACGTCCCCATCGGAATGTCCCATAAGCCCCTTTTCAAAAGGGATAGTCACCCCGCCCATAATCAGTTTTCTGCCCTCTGTAAGCTTGTGTACATCATAGCCATGACCAATTCTCATCTCAGTCTCCTTTTTTATACCGCCCACATCATCAGGCGTTGTAATTTTATAGTTGCCGTAATCTCCACGGGTAATTTTAACTTTCACCCCTGCCTTTTCAAAGAGCTGGGCGTCATCTGTAAGCTCTTCATCAAAATACTTTTCAGAGAGCTCCTTGTACAAATCCGCCCAAAACACCTGTGGGGTCTGGGTTATGTACAGTCCGCTGCGCTGTGGGGTAGATTTGACAAATCCGCCCTGCGCCTCCTTTATTGTGTCCTTCACAGGCACACATGGCACCGCCGCCGTATAGGTAAAGCCCCCCTCTATCGCCTCGTTTATCACCTCTTGCTTCACAAAGGGTCTTGCCCCGTCGTGTATTGCCACCAGTGAATTTTCCGCCACTTTTTTCATAGCATTGGCAACGGAAATTCCCCGTGTTTCACCGCCTTTTACCACCTGTTTCACCTTGGTGAAATTGCCGGCAATCCCCTGTATCTCACCAAAGTTTTCTCCGGCTGTGACCAAGATTTCGTCCACATACCCATTGAGCTGAAAGGCGTTTATAGCTCGATAGGCAACCGTTTGCCCCTCAAGCTCAAAAAGCATTTTATCAAAGCCCATTCTGCTTCCTCTGCCGGCGCACAGGACTATGGCGACGACCTTTTTATCCTTATACATAATTCACCTTTTACAATACGTTATCAATACTTTAATTATATAATAAATAAGGATTTTATACAATGATAAAATCTCTCAAAACAAAAAAACAGCCTCGGAGGAAAGATATATCCCCCCGAGACCGTATAAATTTTAAAGTATATCAGATATGCGCTTGTTTTACCGCCTGTGTTATATTGTCCTGAGCCTCTTTTGCGTGGGCGTCAATCTTCATCTTAGACTTGTCCACCGTGTGGGTGAGACAGCCTGCGCCGTTGATACAGCCGCCCTCGCAAGCCATTCCCTCGATGAAATTTTCTTTCAACACGTTTTTGGAGAGCTTTAACAGCGCCATTCTGCACTGCTCAATGCCGTCGCAACTGACAGCTCTAAGCTCAAAATCTTCAGCGCCTAATTCTTCCACCGCCTTGGTGACAGCGCCTGTCAACCCACCTGAATGGGCGAAAATTCTGCCATAGAAGGAGGCGTCGTTCAGCTGGTCCTCCGGTAGGGAGGCAAGGTCGATTTCACGGCTGTCCAAAAGCGCCTGAAGCTCCTCAAAGGTTATCACGCTGTCAATATACGGGCTCACCGACGGCTTTTGAAATTCCGCCTTTTTTGCAGTGCAAGGGCCTATAAACACCACCTTGGCGGTGCTGTCCTGCTCCTTGATAAACTTGCCAAGCTCTGCCATAGGCGATAAATTATGGGAGATAAATTGAGACTGGGAAGGGAAGTTTTTTTGGATATAGCTGACGAATGCAGGGCAGCAACTGCTTGTGAGAACACCTTTTTCCGTGAGCTCCTTCGCCTCTTTTAATGCCACCATATCCGCCCCCAAGGCGACCTCGGTGACATTGGTAAAGCCCAAGGCTTTTATTCCGCTCACCACCTGACCTAATTTTGCGTAGTTGAACTGGCTGGCGATAGAGGGTGCCACGATGCCATAGAGCTTAGTGCCTGTTTTTTTGGACTGCTTTATCATATCTATCACGTCAAGTATGAAACTTTTGTCCATAATCGCCCCAAACGGACACTTGTACACGCAAGCTCCGCAGGCGATACATTTTTCGTTGTTAATCGCCGCCGACTGGTCCTCGTTGATGTCGATTGCGTTCACCTTGCAGGCGCTCTCACAGGGTCTTTTGTTGTTGTGAATGGCTGTGTAAGGGCAGACGGAGGCGCATTTTCCGCACTGCTTACATTTTTCTTTGTCGATGTGAGCCTTTTGATTTCTGTCAAAGGTGATTGCCCCCACAGGGCATACATCGCTGCAACGCTTGGCGATACAGCCACGGCAAGAGTTGGACACCTCGTATCCCCCCATAGGGCACTCATCGCAAGCTATGCCTATAACTTCTATCACATTGGGGTTGGATTTATCCCCCCCCATGGCGATTTTCATTCTCTCGGTGAGGATAGCCCTCTCCTTATAAATACAGCAGCGCATAGTGGGCTCTTTGTTTGGCATAACTATTTTGGGTATCTCCGAAAAGTTTTCCAAAAGGGTATCGTGGAAGGCATTTCTTGCTATCTCTCGCAAAACTCTGTATTTAAGGTGTTGCACCTTGGTGTCAAATTTTCTCATTTCCATATTCAATATCTCCTTTTTGAATAACTATTCTTCCACGGCTGTTTGCCGATAAAGCTGTTTTAGTCTCTGTGAAGCCTTGTTTTGCTTGCTATGCAATATTTAAAACTCATAAACCTTGACCGATTTATCCATACTTTTTAAGCTTTGGCAAAGTCTGTCCACCAAGTTATGCTTGATGCCCAGCTCCACAAAATCCATATCTTGGCTGTGGGCGGAGTTCACCGCTCTTCCCACAAAGAAATTGATATCCGTGGCTTTGTCTATAAGCATCTGCGCCATAAGTGCGGCGCCGTCTGATTTATAACTGTACTCCGGCAGAGGCTGTGGCGACTGTTGCCAGTCTGTCACATATTTGAGCACCCTATTAAGGGTGATTATCCCCTCGGTGACCAAGGTGACCCCCTCTATCTGTGACATAGGGGGAACATCGCTCCCTATCTCCTGTTTGTCCTGCAAAATTATGGGCTTGTCCAAATATTTTGCCACTATCTGAGCCGTGGTGCCACCGCAGACAATTTTTTCTCCACGTTTTGAAAAGAAGAGCGAGAGCATCAACTGGTCATCCTGCTCTTTTAGGGGTGGGCCTACCGCCACATCTACGCTCAGGCGTTTTTTCACTTTCAGTACGCTCACCGTCACATCATCAGTGGGATTTTTACCATAAAGGGTGTTTATCTTGTCCAGCAAGTTTGATTGTATCATCTGTGCGCTCGCCTGTGAATGGTAAATTTTTTCCACATATCGGATTACGCTCTCTCTATTCCAGTTTTTCATATCGAAAAACTCGTTGTCACTGGCATAAAGCGCTCCGTCGGACATACTTATGAGAAGGTCGTTTTCCATAAGCTGCACCTTTGATTGAACGATGGTTTTTCCGCTTATCTCCCCCGTGCTTTTAGGGTAATCATAGTTTTTACCCTCTCGCAAAAATATGGTCTGAGGGTTGTCGAACTCGATGATGTGGGCGCACATATGCTTGTCCACCTTGATTATGGTAAAGGTGGAGTAGGCTATCTGCCTCTCCTCGCACACGGGGAGGGTGTTTGCAATTGCTTTTACGCACTGCTCCACGCTCATTTCATTAGCCATCATGGTGGAGATAATTTTGCTGGTGAGGGTGGAGAGTATATTTGCCTTGACGCCGCTGCCAAGCCCGTCGGCAAGCACCATCACCATACTCTCGTCCTCGGTTTTTCTGATTATCTGAACACGGTCTCCGCAAAGAGCCTCTCCCTGCTTGTTCAAGCTGTTCCAGCTCAAATCCATATAAAACCTATTCATTGTTCAAGGTCTCCTCCATTTTTGAAAGAGCTATCTGCGTCTCCGCCACCGTCTCCCCCAGCAATGACGCTATCTCTTGAACCACCCTCATCTGCTTTTCTATCACATTGTTTGTGATTTGTGCCGCCTTTGAATTGATTTGATTTTTGCGTTCCTTGGCGGTCTGCCCCTCGCTCACGTCCCTTAATATCACAGCGATGACCTTGTATTCTTTATCGTAAAATACGGTTTGTTCCACATACTTTTTATAGTCGGAGAGGTAGGACAGCCTGTCCTTTATAACCTCTTGTGTATCCATAGCCTCATAGCATATTTCCGGGTCTAAAATTCTGTCCACAGGCAAGCCTATTATGGCTTTTGCCAGTGGCAGATTGACTATCTCACACGCCGCTTTGTTTATCTGCTGAATGTTCAGCTGCTCGTCCATAACGATTATCCCGTTGGGGGTGTGCTCGATTACATTGTCTGAAAAAGACTGAGATTTCTCTATCAAATATGGTAGGCACATTGTTATCTGCGCCTTGCCCTGGTATACGGCAATGGCTTTTTCGTAGCAAGAATTATATCCGCAGCAGCCGCAATTAAGTTGCTTTTTTACCTCGGTTTTTCCCATCTGCGCTAATATTCTGTCTATATCCGCCGCCCCCGGGCGCTTTTTGCCTCCGCCTAAAAACGTGTGATTTTTGTTTGTGCTCATTGGGCGTTTTACAGGGAAATCTTCTTTTCCCGCATACTCATTTATGAGCATCACATCTCTCACAGGGCGCTTGTTCTCCTGCTCCATAGCCGGTCCACCTATGCAACTGCCCGTGCAAAAGCTCATCTCCACAAAGCAATTTTTTAAATTCCCCTCTATTATATCTTTAAGGGCATTTATACAGTTGTCCGACCCGTCGATAGCCACATAATGCACTCCGCTCTGCTTTGTCATTGAGCGAATTATTCCGCCGGCAGTGGGGAAAAGTCTTGCTCTGCCTATGTCCTGCTCCTGTTCATTTACAGGTATCTCCACCTTTGCCCCCTTTAGCCACTGTGAGAGCTCAATAAAGGTGAGGGCGTAGTCCACGTCCCCTGCGTACTGCTCTATCTCTGCTTTTTTTGAGATACAAGGGCCTATGAACACCGTGTAAGCTGTGGGGTTTTGCTCTTTTATCATTCGGCAGTGCGCCTGCATAGGGGTGATGACCTTGGCAAGGTACGGCAATGCCTGTGGGTAATATTTTTCCACCAAAGAGTTGAGGGTATGACAGCAAGAGGATATTATCACACCCTGAGGATTTTCTTTTATCAGCCGCTCATACTCTGTTTTTACCACCGTCGCCCCCAGGGCGGTCTCCTGCACATCGGCAAAGCCCAAGAGCTTCAGCGCCGCTTTCATAGAGGTGATATTTGCGCCTTTATAGTTTGCCACAAAGCTGGGGGCAATGGAGGCTATAACCGTCTTGCCCTCTTCTATAAGCTGTCTTACCTTTTGATAATCCGAGCGTATGACCTTGGCATTTTGAGGGCAGACAAGAAAACAATGTCCGCACTGGATACATTCACTCTCCACAATGCTGGCGTGATTATCCTTAAAAGCTATGCTTTTCACAGGGCAAGCTCTGATACATTTATAGCAATTTTGGCAGTTTTCTTGATTAAATTCTATGTAATTTTCCGACATATTTTCTCCTTTAAAGGCGATTTATAAGGTCTTGTTCAATTTATTTGAAAGAACCGCCAGCCCTGCCGCCATATTTTCGTTTTGGATTATTATATGTGCGGGCGCCTGCAAGGTGGTGGGGGCAAAGTTCCATATGGCGAGCACCCCACACTCTATGAGCAAATCACAGGTCTTTTGGGCTGCGGATTTTGGGGTGGTGATAATCCCAATATGAATGTTCATTCTCTTCACCATATCAGACAGTCGGCTTAAAGGGAATATGGGTTTTTCTCCCACAAAAGTTCCGCATACTGTCTCATCTACATCAAAGGCGGCGACAATATTCAGCCCGTAATCGTTGAAGCCCTCATATCCCAAAAGGGTTTTGCCCAGACCACCTGCACCCACAATTATGGCATCTTTTGAGTTGTTGTACCCTAAAAAGCCCTCCAAATCGTGAATGAGCACCGCCGTCTCATACCCAACCTTAGGTCTGCCGGCACAGGAGGCACAGGATAAATCTTTCCTCACTTGAACGTGGTTTAGCCCTAAAATTTTGGCTATCTCGGTGGCTGATATATATTTTAAATTTTCTTTTTCTTTCTCCTGCAAAAGCGAGAGGTAGGTAGGCAGACGGTTCAATGTCTGTTTTGAAATTTGTTTTTCCATTACGCACCCTTATTAGATATATTTTTATCGATATCATTCTATACCTAAGAGGCTCATCTGTCAATGGAGTTTATCCGTCTTTTTCAAAGATTTCTTTTTTATACAAAAACCGACTTTAGCGCCCCTTTGCTTTGTATAGATTGTATATTATAAAAGTAAAATTTGTAAGTAATCCAAGGGTTTTCATTGTAAATACACAGGCGGGGTGATAGAATGGGTACATTGAAGAAAGTGAGGAGATAATATGATAAGTTACACAGATATAATAAATAATGAAGAGATAAAAACATATATAGAGCAGGCGGACAAATCCTTGATCTGCCTTGGGTACACCGAGCACAGCTTTGCCCACGTTCTGCGCACGGCAAACACCGCCGAAAATATCTTAACCCAGATGGGCTATGATGAGCGCACTGTTGAGCTGGGCAAAATTGCGGCGTATATGCACGATATGGGCAATGTGATAAACAGGATTGACCACGCACAGTCCGGTGCTGTTATGGCTTTTAAGATTTTGGACAAGCTGAATATGGACCCAAAGGAGATTGCCGCCATAATCGCCGCCATAGGCAACCACGATGAGCACACCGCAGCCCCTGTGAATGAGCTCGCCGCCGCACTTATTTTAGCGGACAAGAGCGACGTGCGCCGCAGCCGTGTGCGCAACAAGGATATTGCCGGTTTTGACATACATGACAGGGTTAATTACGCCGTGGAAAAATCTTGGCTGGCGATGAATGAGGAGAGCAAAATCATCACCCTTTATCTTGTTATCGATAATAGCATAAGCAAGGTTTCTGAATATTTTGAGATTTTCTTGGGACGTATGCTCCTCTGTCGCCGTGCCGCCGACTTCTTTGATATGAATTTTGAAGTTAATGTAAACGGCAGCCGTGTGATGTGATATAGGGATTTTGACTTTTAAAAATATATTAATTCATGGGGTTGGATAGGTATTTTATAAACTTACCCACGGAAAATAAATATCACCACACAGAGCAAATATCACCCTCGCTTTTTCACAGGGTTGGATAGGTATTTTATAAACTTACCCACGGGAAATAAATATTATCACACAGAGCCAATATTGCCCTCGCTTTTGCCACAGGGTTAAATAGGCGTTTTATAAAGCTACCCACGGAGAATGAATATCACCACACAGGGCAGATATTGCCCTCGCTTTTGCCACAGGGTTAAATAGGTATATTATAAATATATCCTTAAAAATCTCACTATCGCCATTTTATCAAAAAAATTAAGAGCACCACCGTATATCAAGACAGAAAAAAGTTATACAGAAATATACTGTTAATGACTTTTGGCTCTCTGCTTTGAAAAACGATGATGCCCTTATTTTATTGGTTTAAATATGAGTTCGCCTTTTTGATATTTGCCGCTTGGCTCTCTTTGAGCTCCGTATTTGTTTTGTTAATTATGAGTTTGCCTTTTTGATATTTGCCACTTCCCTCTCTTGGAGCTCCGTATGGGAAGAGTTAAACAGGCTGTCATATCGGTACAACCCGTATCCGTCCAACTGGGGATTTGCCTTGATTACCTCTATCATTTTAGACAGGTTCTCTCCGCTGTCCCATTCGCCCTGGTCGTTGGCACCTCCGTCGCCCTCGCCAATTCGATAAGCGCCAAGCCCCACATATAATTTTACACCTTGAGCTTTTTTGTACTTTGACCAGTTGTAAGACAGTTCTTTAAACTGAAAACGTGTGCTGCCGGATTTTGTAAGGTAGTCAAATCCCCAGTAGAGCTGTGGCATAATATAATCCACATAGCCATTTTCACCCAGCCAAAGCGCCACGTCGGAATACTGGGAATTGTAGTTGTTATCATCATTTCCCTGTGGGCTTATGCCGAAAGTGACCGAGGGTTTTATCTGCTTAATCTTGCTGTAAACTTCACGCACTAACATATTCACATTTTCTCTGCGCCAGTCCTCCTGTGAGAGGTTGCCGCTGTACTCGCCGTAGTTCACCCTGTCTATGGACAGGTCTGTGGTGGGGTAAAAATAATCATCAAAGTGAATACCGTCCACATCATAATCGGTGACGATTTCCTCCACGCCTGCCACAACCATCTCCCGCACCTTTTCTAATGCCGGATTATAGTAGATACCTTGATCCACAGTCAATATGACCTCTTGGTCGTTTGCCGGATTGTCTGCGCATATGTAAGAGGGCGTTTTTTCGTTGCCCCTCACACGATATGGATTTATCCACGCCTCAAGGCGCAGACCCATAGAGTGTGCTATATCAATCATTTCTTTTAGAGGGTCATAGGTCAATTCGTCCCCTTGAGTGCCGCTTATAAGGTGACTGGTGGGATAAATTTTTGATTTATACAAAGCGTCCCCGAAAGGTCTAACGTGGACTATCACCGTATTAAGCCCCAAATCCTTGCAGTTTTGGAACATAGGTGTTATCCCCCGAACAAAGCCCTCTCGGTTTGACATATCCATTTTTTGATATTCTAAATAACTTATCCACATAGCTTTCATACCGTCGCCATTGTTTGAGCCCTCAACCTTTTGAGATGTGCCCCCTGAGCTGTCTTGAGTGCCACCGTTGGACGGGTTTTTACCTTTTTTGGGTAGCAATATCATAAGTGCTCCCACCACAACCAAGCACACTAAGAATACGCTGATTATTCTGAACACCGTTTTTTTGGAATTTTTCATAATTTCTCCTAAGTTTATCCTAAGTACCTCTGTTTTGGTTTATATTATATCCCTTGTTTCGCCTTGCAAATTCAACTTTGATAACTCTGTTGTGGTTTATATTATATCCCTTGTTTTGCCTATATTATATCCCTTGTTTCGCCTTGCAAATTCAACTTTACTACACTAATTTTGGCTTATAGTTTATTTAGCGCCTGTACTTTTCTTGCCTCTTACTTAAACGCCTATTGAAATTGCTTTAGGTTGGTATCTTGAAATGTCTGCTTTTCTTGTTCTCTTATTTAAACGCCTATCCCTATTCTACCTTGACAGGTACATTGCCGCCGCTGTCCCAGCGATAGCCCCGTCAGCAGTGGCGGTGACAAGCTGCCTCAAGGTTTTATTCCGTGTGTCCCCAGCCACAAAAACGCCCTCCACATCGGTGTGGCAGTCCTCAGTGGCATCTATATATCCGTCTTGGGTGAGCTTTATTTTGCCTTTCAGCATATCATTTTGAGGGATTAGTCCCACTGCAATAAAGACCGCCGAGGTGCTTAGAGTGCTTTCTTTGTCTGTTTTAAGGTTTTTTACAACTATGCTCTCCACCTTGCCAGTGCCGTTTACAGCCAAAACAACGCTGTCATAAAGTATTTCAATCTTAGGGTTTGAGAGCACTTTTTCTACCTCGTGCTTTGAGCCCCTAAACTCATCACGGCGATGAATGAGGTACACTTTTTCGCAAATTCCAGCTAAATACACCGCATCTTCTAAAGCGGTATTTCCGCCTCCAACCACCACAGCGGTCTTATTTTTGAAAAACAGTCCGTCGCAAGTGGCGCAGTAGCTCACGCCGGCGCCGATGAATTTTTCTTCTCCCGGACAGCCCAATTTTCTGCGCACAACACCTGTGGCAATTATCACCGCTCTTGCAGTATAACTCTCGCTACCGCATTTTATCTCCTTGATTTTCCCTTGAAGGTTCACGTCGCTCACCGATTTATATTCGATTATTGCGCCAAATCCCAAGGCTTGCTCATAGATATTTGTTGCATATTCCACACCGCTCACCTTGCCTAATGCCGGATAGTTTTCCACCTCGGGAGTATTAATAATTTGACCGCCGTGTACATTTGCCTCAAAGCAAATAGTATTAAAGCCTGCTCTTTGTGCGTAGATAGCCGCAGATAAGCCTGCCGGTCCCGCCCCGATAATCGCAACATCATATGTCATAATTAAACATCTCTTTCCATTTTTGATTTTATAAATAATTCTATTATATATAATATATCATAAAAAATCAAACGATATGTGACGGCGGTCACTTACAGAGTAAAATTTGTCAGTAAATTTCGCTTTGTATTGTGGTTTTCTCTCTACTGTGCTACAATAACTATAATTTAAAGCTAAAGAGGATAAAATAATGAATCTTTATGAGTCCGGAGAAAATTATCTTGAAACCATACTTATTCTTTCACAGGATAGTCAGGCGGTAAAAAGTGTGGACGTTGCCGCTCGCTTGGGATTTTCAAAAGCGAGTGTCAGCCGTGCTATGCACCTTTTATATCAGGCTGGTTATATAGAAGAAAACTATCGCCACGGCATTGTCTTGACCAAAAGCGGCACCGAAAAAGCGGTTTCTGTCCTGTCACGCCACCATATCATTACTGATTATCTTATGAAAGTGTTGGGGGTTGATTTTGAGACCGCCGACAAGGACGCTTGCCGAATTGAGCATATTATAAGCGAGGAAACTTTTATGAAGATGTCCCACGCACTAAAATCTATGGGATAGCTTTCTTGCACCTTATAAATTTTATTACAGAGATAATGGGCGATAGCACAAAGCCACCGCCTGTTTTGATTTCTGAATTTTTACGTCCAAGCATTTATTATAGAGCTTTTTAGTTTTTCTATTTTTAGTCTTGACTTTTAACGGTTATCCTGCCCTTATACACCATAGATGTAAACAATATTAGCGTAATTAATTTTCTTGACTTTTAACCGCTATCCTTTCGCCATATATTTGCCTCTCTTTTTTATAAAGCTTGCAGAGACAAAAACAAAAGCCACCCGAAAGGGTGGCTTTAATTATCTGATTACTCAGTGTCAGGTGCGCTCTCTTTAAGAGGAGCTTCCTGTGTCTGCTTGATTGAAAGAGAAACTCTCTTTGCCTCAAGGTCAACGCCGATGAGTTTAACATTGACTTCCTGACCGATTTTAAGAAGTGTGTTAGGGTCTTCAACTCTGTCATAAGAAATTTCAGAGATGTGAACAAGACCGTCAACGCCCGGCAGAATTTTTACAAACACGCCGAATTTTGTGATTGAAACAACTTTGGCTGTGAAAACAGTGCCCAGTGGGTATTCTGTCTCAAATTTTATCCAAGGGTTGTCCTCTTCTTTTTTGTGGCCTAAAGAAACTTTTCCGGCTTCTCTGTCCAAAGATTTCACGAATACGTCGATTGAATCGCCAACTTTAAGAATTTCACCCGGGTGTTTGATTTTCTCCCATGTGAGTTCTGAAAGGTGAACAAGTCCGTCAACACCGCCCACGTCCACAAATGCGCCGTAGCGTGTGAGGCTCTTGACAATACCTGTGTATCTTTTGCCCTCTTCAACTTCTGCCCAGAATTTCTCCTTGAGCTCGTTGTTTGCGGCATCTCTTACAGCACGAATTGAACCGATAACTTTTCTGCGGTTGCCGTCTCTGGTTGATTCGATGATTTTGATTTCCTGCTTGGTCTTTACCAATGCGTCAAGTGACTCGTTTCTGCCCGCAGCAAGTGATGCCGGGATAAAAACACGCACACCGTTAACAAAAGCAACAAGTCCACCCTTAACCGCTTCTACAATAGTAGCAGTAAGAATTTCACCTGTTTCAGCAGCTTTAGATACCACGTCAGCGCCTTCAAGAGCATCATATCTCTTTTTAGACAGTTCGACAGTACCTTCCTGGTCGTTAGGTTTAATAACGATGAGGTTTAACTCGTCACCTTTCTTAACCAAGTCTTCAACTTTGGCACTTGGATCATCACTCAGTTCGCTTAGTTTAATAAAGCCTGTGTGCTTTGTGCCAATGTCAACAGTTATTTCATTCGCTGAAACACTGGTTACAACTCCTTTGATTTTTGCGCCTCGATAGACCTTTGGTTGATTTACATAAGATTCGTTGAGCATTTCTTCAAAGCTCATGCCATCCTCACGAATTACTTCGCCCATGTTATTAAGTACCTCCTGAATTATGAACGTCGGTGTACTTGCACCTGCGGTGACGCCCACATTTTGAATATTTATAAACAGCTCTTTTGAGAGCTCTTTAACTGTTTCAATGCTGATAGTTTTACAGTATTCACTGCAAACGCTCACCAGCTTTTGTGTATTGGAAGAGTGATGGCCGCCGATGACAATCATAAGCTCGCTGTTTTGTGCCAAAGCTTTTGCCTCTGTCTGCCTCTCACTTGTCGCTCTACATATTGTATCAAAAATTTCGCAATCTGTATATAGTTTTTTTATTTTATTTGTACTTTCTTGCCATTTTTTTAGCATATATGTGGTTTGGGCTACTAAGGACACCTGTTTTTGGCTATTTTGACCAATGCTATACCATTTTTCAAGCTCCTCGGGCTCATTGAAAACGAAAACTTCGTTAGAAGTATAGCTCACTATCCCTTGAACCTCGGGGTGTGTGGCGTCCCCTGCCACCAAAAGCACCCTGCCCTCCTTGCCGATTTTCTCTGCCAGGCGGTGAATTTTTTTCACATACGGACAGGTGGCATCATGGGTTATTATGCCCTTTTGGCTCAATATATCGCATACATTTTTTTCCACACCGTGGCTACGGAGCACCACCTCATACCCGTCGGGGACATCTAAAGAATCAAGGGTGATAACCCCGTATTTATTTAGGCTGTCCACCACCTGTGTGTTGTGGATAAGGGGCCCCATAGTCGCCACTTTTTTGCCACTTTTTGCCAATTCATAGGTCATATCCACCGCACGGTTCACCCCAAAGCAAAATCCTGCGGTTTTAGCCAAAGTGATGTTCATCTTATCCCTCCGTCTTTTCAACGGGCTTGTGGGTTGATTTGTCATCGCTTGGCACAGAAGCGCTCTCGCTTGACGTGCCCGTAGATTTTTCGCCCACGATTTCTGAAGTTGCGGTCGATTTGTCCACGCTTGACGTGCCCGTAGATTTCTCGCCCACGATTTCTGAAGTTTCATCTTCTGCTTTGAGCTTTATTGGGGGAATATATCCCGTTTTTGTGTTATATTCTTTTAACAGCCCGTCAAGGCTTTCCTGTAAAGTCTCTTTGGCGGCACGAAGCGCCTGTTTTGAGCCACCTGTCAAATTTAAATCTTCCGCTAACAGAGGCTCGCCGAATTTCACCACCACCCTTGAAAAAAAGTGGAGTGAGCGGTCTTTTGTGGGATAAATCATTCTAACAGGTATAATGTCCGCCCCCGTCTGCGCCGCCACCATAAAAGCGCCCGACTTCATCTTTATCATCTCGTCGCCCTTTGTCCGTGTTCCCTCGGGGCAGATGAGCATACCGTGCCCGTTTTTCACGTCGGCAATCGCATTTTCCACAGCGGTTTTATCCCCCGTCCCACGCTCAACCGGAAAAACTCCCACCTGCTTAAACAGCCAGGCGAAAATCGGATTTTTAAACAGCTCCGCCTTGCCCATTATCGTCATTTTTTTGCCGCAGCCGTATGCCATAACCACAAAAATCGGGTCTAACATACTGATGTGATTTGCGCACACCACAAAGGGTCTGCCATTTTTCTTGTAGGGCTGAATATATTCTTTTCCCTCATAGCTGTAACGAAAAATTATTCTGAAAATCACAGATACCGCCGAAAGTAAAATTACATAAACCATCATTTTCTCCTGAATATTTTATAATATTGTCTAACCTTTTCAGCCTATCATAGGCTGTCGATTTTTTTATCGATTATCTCGATGACCGCCGCCACCGACTGCTGAAAACTCATCTCGGAGGTGTCGATTAGAACGGCGTCCTGCGCCTGTTTCAAAGGGGACTCCTTGCGGTTTATGTCGTTGTAATCCCGCTGAATTATATCTTTTAACACCTGTTCAAAATCTATCTCTTGACCTTTTTCTATCAGCTCTTTATGCCGTCTGTGGGCTCTGATTTCACTTTTGGCGCTGATGAAAATTTTCACATTTGCACAGGGCAAAACCACCGTGCCTATATCCCTGCCGTCCATTATCACACAATTGTTTTTTGCAACATTCCTCTGGGTGTCCAAAAGGAAAGCTCTCACTGATTTATAAGCGGAAACCGTGCTCGCCGCCATAGATACCTCATTTTGGCGTATCTTTTGAGAGACATCTTTTCCCTGCAACAATATGCACTGTGTGCCGTCCTTGTATTCAAGGCTTATCTCGGCTTTCAAAACCGCCTCAGACACAGCCTTTTCATCGGTTATATCAACCTGATTTTCTATCATAAAAAGGGCGATTGTGCGGTATAATGCCCCTGTGTCCACATAGACAATACCCTTGATTTTTGCCACTTCTTTTGCTATTGTACTTTTGCCCGCACCGCTCGGTCCGTCAAGTGCCACAGAATATATCATATATAACTCCTCCAGCAATTTGCAACAATAATACATATTATTGTCCATTGCATCTACTGATAAAATGTATATCTATCTTTACTGTTTTCAGCTCGCTGTCTTGAAGTGCCTCGCCACATTATAGTATATTTTCTTCCCTTTGGCAAATGCCCTGTGCGCAGGCGTAGGCGGTGGAAAATGCGATTTGCAAATTATATCCGCCCGTGTAGGCGTCCACGTCTATAACCTCCCCTATAAAGTACAGGTTATGCTTTATTTTTGACTCCATAGTGGTGGGATTTATCTCTTTGACCGACACTCCCCCACTGGTTATAACGGCTATATCCAGTTTATATTTTGCGTTCAGCGGTATGGTAAAGCCTTTTAACAGGCTGACCAATTGTCGGCGCTCCTCTTTGGTTATTTGGTTGACAATTTTTTCGCCGTCTATGCCCCACACCTTCATCATCACAGGTATTATAGATTTTGGCAATAGCAGGTCAAGGCAATTAACCGCCTTCTTGCTGTGGAGCTTTTCGAAGTCCTCGCAGACCCTTTTATATAGCACCTCAGGAGAAAGCGCCGGCTTTAAATCTATGACCGCCGTGTGCGCCTGAATGTCCTTATCTTTTATGTGGCAAGAGGCGGAAAGCACTAAGGGACCCGATATACCAAAATGAGTAAAAAGCATCTCACCTTGCTCGCTAAAAACCTTTTTCCCCTTGAACATAATGGACAAATTTACATTTTTTAAGGACAGCCCCATCATCTCACGGCATAAATTTCCATTTTCCACCAGTGGCACCAAGCTCGCCGTGGGTTTTACCACCTTGTGCCCTGCCTGCTGGGCGAATAAATAGCCGTCCCCCGTTGAGCCGGTGAGTTTGTAGGACAACCCGCCTGTGGCGACGATTACCTTGTCAGCGTAAAGCTTTTCACCGTTTTTCAGCTTCACGCCCACCACGTCCTCCCCTTCAAACATCAAACTTTTCACATCGCCGTAGATAATCTTTGCCTTTTGGCAATGCTTTTCCAATGCGATTTTCACGTCTGCTGCCCTGTCGGAAACAGGGAAAACACGCCTGCCCCTCTCTGTTTTCAAGGGCACGCCCAGTTTTTCAAAGGTCTCCATAGTCTTTGCGGGAGGGAACTGCCAAACCGCCGAGTAGAGAAATTTAGGGTTGGTTCTCACGTTTTTCAAGATGGTTTCCTCGTCGCAATTGTTGGTGAGGTTACATCTGCCCTTGCCTGTGATAAGCACTTTTTTCGCCGTGGTGTCCGAGTGCTCGATTATGGTGGTTTCCACCCCGTTTTGCGCTAAAAAACCGCCGCAAAACAAGCCCGAAGCCCCTGCTCCTATAATAATAACTTTCATTAAAGTCCTCTTTTACATAATATATCAGTTTACATTCTAAACTAATTTTGCCAAAAAAGCAATAATCACAGCACATTTTAAAAAAGGCAACGCCTATTTGAAGTGAACCCAAAAAGTCAGAGGGGAATATGCTGTAAAAAACGATTGGGTTGCAGTTCAATTCTGCGCTGCCTATTTTATATATTTATTCTAAATTTATGTGTGTTATTGCACTGGTGTTTTTGATGAAGGGAAAAGTATTAAACATCATCGCTGCCCTGTGTTGAAAACTCTTTGTTTTCTATATTGATTAATCCGATTTTGGTCCGGCAAGAAAATTGCTCCTGCAATATATGGCAAAGCTCATCTCTTGCGGCGATGACGGCTGGCAAATTCTCTGTAAAACCGTCTAAAATAAAGAGCAACTCACTTGTTTTTTCATCGATTTTGCCCTCTTCGCTCTGTCTCCATATCCAGCGTCTTGTCCTGATTTTTTCCCCCGTGGCATAGACCACTTCTCCGCTCTCCACCGGTTCACGCTCAGTTGCCCCAAAGGGTAAATAAGTGTCGTTTTCTCCTGAAATACGGACACAAAAGTCCCCTTCCATAGTTTTTAAATCGTGGGCGCCCACAGGCAGATAATATTTAAGGGAGATTGCATTGCCTAAATCCACCACCGGATTTATCTCGGGCAGTCCTTTTTTCTTGGATATCCTTGTTAAAAGTGCCTCTATACTGCTCATAAATTTGTTGGGATTGATGCCGATTTGCAAAAAAGCATCACGGTAACAAAGCAGCTCTTTCTCCTGCTTCACCACCTTGCCCTCAAAGTGTTCTTCACAGCTTTTAATGCTTTCTGTCAGTAATTTTTCTATGTGGGGATAACTTTTCCCGTTGTCCAAGCCCCAAACACTCACCAAGCCAAAGCAGGCGTTTGGCATTTTTTCAAAAACTTCCTCTGTGACATAAAATTTCATATTCGCACCTTTATTGTATTTTTATACATTGTTGATTATCTGCTCTAACCTCTGATGTTGTCCCTCACAGCCTTGAAACCCTCCACATTTTTGAAAAGGTAACCGCCTATGAGCTGCATCATTTCAAAATCTTCTTCGCTGTCTATGTCCAGCACCGCCGTGTCCCTCATAAGATATGCCAAGCATTTTGTCTGCCAAAGTATGCCCGTGGTGTCATTTTTCAAAAAAGAAGTTTCAAAAACATAGATTGAGGCGTTTAAATCGTAGATTTCAGGGGCTTGCTGGCGTGCGGTGTAAGGGCTTTCAATCACCTTTTCCACATGGTCACCGCACCGCTTAACCATATTGAAATAGGGGTTGCGGCGGCTGCCACAGGCAGAAAACACAAGACCTGCATCTAACCTTTTCAGCTTCATCTCGTAGGCGCCCAGCACGTCATCAATCTGTCTCAAGGGGCTGGTGATGTCCAAATCTATCAAATAATCGTAGGATTTTCCCTGATTAGCTTCCATATATGAAAGGCTCTGCTGAAAAACTGCCATCTTTGGCACCACATCACCGCTTAATTCTTCAGGTCTTTTTATGAAAAAGACTTCCGGATATCGCTCAGACACCAACTTTTGCAAAATATCACTATCTGTATTAAGGCAGATGTCCACCGCCGCATTTTCAACTCTCTGTTTAAAATCAAAGGCAGATGACAGGGTGTAATACACTAAGGGTCTGTCCAAAAAAGTCTTTAAATTTTTATTTTTAAAGCCCTTGCTCCCTGCACGGCCACAGATTGTTATAAGCACATTTTTCATCACTTTACCTCTTTTCCAAGGGTCAGCGCCAGCACCCGATTTGCTTTTTCGGGGGTGTTTATATTGGGCGCTTTGCCCTCCATTATCTCTAAGACGTTTTTAATTTCACGGATAAATCTCAGATTTGTGTCCTCTTGACAGTTGATGACTTCCCCGTTTTCCAGGGTTACTGTCCCTGCGCCGAAATCAGCCGTGATGGTACCGTCCTTGGTGAACGCCTCACAGGTGCGCCGATATTCTCTGCCAAAATAATCTAAGTGAATTTCACACAATCTATCTTTGTATCTTGCGATATAGACGCTTAAATCATCGCTGTCCACCTCTAAATCGGAGTAAGTCCCTTTGAAATTATAGCTCTCCACAGGCAGACCGAAAAGGTCCGTCATATAATCTAATTCGTGGATTAAATCTATGGTCACCCCGCCGCCCAAGGCACGAATTGCCGAATAATTTTTGCGATAATCCACGGTGGGTCTCCAGCCGGGCAGATAGCTTGAACAGATTATCCGACAGCTGAACACTTTTTTATCCTGCAAGACTTCCTTCAATTTGATATATGCGCCGCAGTACCTCATAGGGCATGCCACATAGCCGTTTTCCCCGTCTAAGCCAAGGTCAGAAAGGCTATAAATGCTGTCCTCAAAAATCGGTTTTTCAATAAAGAAAAACTTTGCTTTGTCCCGTAAAATTTTTATTGCCCCGTAGTGCAAGGTGGTGGGATTGGTGATGAAAGCCAAATCGTAAATCTCTTCATCAAGGTGTGAAATTTGGCGGTCTATAAGGGAAGAAACCTCTTGCGGCAAGCTTCTTTCACTGCTTCTCAGCGCCGTCACCTCAAGGCTGATACCCTGTTCTGCTGCCACCATATGCAGATTTTTTAAATGCCTTGTACCGATGCTTCCAATGCCCACAAATAAAACTTTCATTATTTTATCCCCTCAATTTCGTCCATAACGCTGATTGTGTACAGGTCTTTTTCGTAGGAATATTTAGGCTGTTCCTTACCTGCCACCACGTTTAAAAAGTTCTGCATCTCATCAACGTAAGCATTTTCCACAATGTTGTCGGAATATCGGCTGTCCTGCTCAAAGCTCTCGTATGTATTGACAAATTCCTTTTCTTTCGTCTGGTCGTTGAAGCGGTAGAGTGCCTTGGGATTTCCCTCCCAGAAAATGTGCATTCCCTCGCCGAAGACCTCTAAATTGCGCACCGCTTTAGGGCAGACAACGTCCACCGCCAGCACGCCCTTAGCGCCGTTTTTGTGGATAATCGTAACAAAAAAGCGGTCCGGAAAATCAATCTCCAACTCGCTGACCTTGTCGGCAGTTGAAAAAATAGTCTCCACAGGTCCGAACGCCTCCAAAAGCCAGGGGATTTCAATCCCAAAAATTTCACGGCAACCATTTGTCCTTTTGTTGCCTACAAAAAAGTTTTTATAGCTCTCCCAAGGGTGCCAATCGGGCAAATATTGACCGATGTGATAGATATAGCTCAGAGGTTTGTCAAAGTTTTTAACGGAGTTTAAAATATAATTTATCTCTCCTCTATAAAGCATCGTGCTTGACAAAAACAAGGTGGTGCCACTGTCTTTTGCCATTTGCATAAGCTCTTCATATCCGTCTTTTACCAAGTTCAGCTCGGTAAAAGTGTTTATTTTGTATTCCAAAAGGCTTTTGATTATGCTCTGATGAGACAGGGGCGCTGTGCATACAAAGGCTATATCGGGACATTCTTCAGCTGCCTGCTCAATTGAGTTGTAGGCTTTATATCCCATATCGGTGACCTGTTTTATCCTTTGGTCATTAGTGTCCACGCCGATGATTTCCACGTTGGGCTCAATGCCTTTTAAAAGGCGTATTCTTCTTTTTCCCATTGAACCAAGACCTACTATAAGTGCTTTCATTCCGTTGCCTCCCTATAAATCATAAAAAGTTTTTATTGTATTTTTATTCTCATACACAAATTCTGTGATATGGCGCACTATTTCCTCGCTGGGTACACAGTGATTATAATATGGACTTTTCGCTTTTTTTGCAAGCGCCGTAAACTCTTTTGAGAGAGCTTTGGAGAGGGCTTTTTCTATATCTTCCCTCTCACTTTTGGCGCAAATTACATTTTCGGCAATATATCTGCCTTTTTGTCGGTCGCCTATGTTGACACATGGCACCCCAAAGGTGGGGGTCTCCACCACGCCTGAAGATGAGTTGCCCACCACGGCAGCGCAATACTTCATAGCGCTCAGATATCTTTTGAGCCCCAAGGAGAAAAACGCCTTTGCCCTGTTAGGGTTCGCCGTGCAGTATTCATCAATCAGGTCATTTATCTCACTTCCGCCTTGGTCGGCGTTGGATTTTGTGAAGATAAGATTTGCCGTGGTTTTGTCTAAGGCGTCTAAAAGCTTTTTCATCTCCTGTGTGGCGGAGGAATTTTTCTGGGTTTCCGGGTGGTAAGTTATTAGTAAAAATGGCGCAAGGGGTGAAAAATTCAAGGATTGCTCCAACTCCTCTAAGGATAAAAGCTCTGTATTTCTGATGTTTTCATCGCCCAATCCGCCCACATTGAACACAGTATCGGGATTTTCTCCCAACTGAATAACTCTTTTTCGGCTTTCAACGCAGGAGGGGAAGTGAAGATTTGACATCTTGGTGATGCAGTGACGATAAAAATCGTCTTTAGCCCCCGTGGTCACATCTCCGCCGCTGATATGCGCCAAAGGTACCGACATAGTGGCGGCAGTGGTGGCGACGGCGAAAATTTCATACCTGTCCCCCAATACCAAAACCAAATCGGGTTTTTCCTTTTCAAATACTTGTGAAAACAGCTTTAAAGTGTCTGACATAATTTGAATTGTCTGATTTTTTACACCGGTGTTTTCACCGCTCTCAAGACCGCTGTTCCCCTTTGATATCTTCACCTCGTTTTTCGTTGGCAGATTATCGGATTTAAGCGCTTGCAATAAGGTGTTTTTATCACTCTCAAGACCGCCGTTGAAAGCCCTGTCCTGTCCTATACCCTTGTTTTCCTCTTGGGGCTTGTCTTGAAAATCACGGCTTTTCTCCTGTGGAATTATCTGCACTTGGCAGGCTATTGGAAAACCGTCTTGACGGATTTCTTCCACCGTGTTCCCGTATTTTGCTGACAGGTGGGTGCCCGTCACCACCAAAGAAAGCTCCAACTTGTCGCTCTCATTTATTCTTTTTATCACAGGTCTCAAAAGCCCGTAATCTGCTCTTGTAGATGTGACCACCATTATTTTTTTCATAATTTACAACTCTATAAGCTCATCTAAAGAAAATTCTCTCTTTGCCGTTTTTCCCAAAACTTCATACCAGCGCATAGGGCTGATGCCGTTTCCGGGTCTTTTGACCATTATATTGTCCTCACTGAAGGCTTCGCCCATTTTTATCGGTCGCTTTGCCACTATGCTTTTTCTGGCGATATCTTTATTTTTAGCCTCACTTTGGGTGACGTGTTTTATCCCGTCCCCTAAGACAAGCTCCGTATTTCTCACCGCTTTTACAAGGGCTACCAGCTCCTGTGGGTCCATAGATGCGCCGTGGTCCGGTCCCTCCATAGTCTTGTCCAGCGTGAAGTGTTTTTCAATTACCGTCGCCCCTAAGCTGACTGCCGCAAGGGGTGCTTCCAGACCCAAAGTGTGGTCTGAATACCCGACTTTTGTGCCAAAGGTGTTTTTTAAATCTATCATAGCACGGACATTTGCGTCCTTCAATGGGGTGGGGTACTCGGTGTTGCAATGGAGAATTGTAACATCGTGGGAGCCGTTTTTGTAAAGAACCTCAAGCGCCTGTTTCACTTCAAACATCTCGCACATACCCGTTGACATCAATATTGATT
>JAVVVT010000002.1:0-42366 GCA_036652515.1 Oscillospiraceae bacterium | reverse complement strand
TCGCTGACAGTTTTTATAGTATATCACTCTCTTTCCCTCTTGTCAACCTTTTTATTCCCTATTCCTTGTGGGAAATTGCAATAAAAAGTTTTTATAGGTGATATGTTTAAATCATACCACTTTTCTCGCATTTTTCTATGGTAAATTCCAATCATTTATTGCCTATTATTTTATTATATATATATTACCTTATTATAGAGAAATTTAAAATGCTTTTGCTATTGATTTTCTATATTGATAAATGATACACTATCTGTGAAAATAGTTTCGTGGTGAAAATAATAATTGAGGTAAAGATAGATGAGAAGTTGTGGTATACTTTTGCATATTTCCTCCTTGCCCGAAGAATATGGCATCGGCACTTTTGGCAATGCAGCCTATGAATTTGTAGATTTTTTAAAGGCGAGCAACCAGCACTACTGGCAAATTCTTCCCCTTGGCCCAACGGGTTTTGGAGATAGCCCCTATCAGGCTTTCTCTACATTTGCCGGAAACCCTTATTTTATTGATTTAAATATGCTTTGTGAGGATAACCTTTTAGATAAATCATATATAGACAGTTTTTCTTGGTACACCCAACCGGACAAGGTAAACTACCCTCTTTTATATGAAAATCGATTTAAGGTTCTCCATACCGCCTATGAGAATTTTAAAAAATCACCTGCTCAGGGGTTCAAAGTTTTTTGCCAAGAGGAGAGTTGCTGGTTAGACGATTATTCTATATATATGTCCCTGAATATGCTCACAAAAACCTCTTGGCACAGCCTGCCTGCTCCGCTATCTCATCGGGACGCCTCTGCCCTGCTCAAATACTCCTGTGAAAATCAAGATGAAATTCAATTTTGGAAATTTTTGCAGTTCGAATTTTTCACCCAGTGGTATGCTTTAAAGAGTTATGCCAATAAAAATGGTGTGAAAATCATGGGAGACCTTCCCATATATGTGTCTGACGATTCCAGTGATGTTTGGGCAAACCCCGATTTGTTCCAGTTAGATGAGGATTTGATGCCCTCGCTAATCGCCGGCGTACCCCCTGATGCCTTTTCCTGCGACGGGCAGATGTGGGGCAACCCCGTTTACAGGTGGGAGCAGCACAAGCTTACAAATTATGACTGGTGGACAAGGCGCCTTGCCTGTGCAAGCAAGATGTTTGATGTGGTGAGAATTGACCATTTCAGAGGGTTTGACAGCTTTTATGCCATACCTATGGGTGATAAAGATGCCAGAAACGGTCATTGGCTTCAAGGCCCCGGAATAGATTTTTTCAACCATATAAAAGAGGCTTTGGGTGATGTGTCCATAATTGCCGAGGATTTAGGGGTTATCACGCCCGACGTGAAAAAATTAGTGAATGATAGCGGATATCCCGGAATGAAGGTGCTTGAATTTGCCTTTGAAGCGAACCCATACGAGAATGACGGCGAATATCTACCCCATAGCATACCCTACAACAGCATAGTTTATTTAGGAACACACGACAATTTGACCGCCTTGCAGTGGTGGAAATCCAATTCCCAAGCGAACAAGGCTTTTTGCTTAGATTATATGGCACAGGACAACGACGATAATTTTGTAGATAAATTTATCCGTTTGGCTTTTGCCACCTGCTCTAAACTTTGCATAATAACTATGCAAGACTGGTTAAACCTTGACGGAGATGCCCGAATGAACACTCCCTCAACCACAGAGGGCAACTGGCAGTGGAGATGTGACAAGGGCTATTTTACCCCCGAGCTCTCCCAGAAAATTCGCCACATCACGGAGATTTATCGCCGCTGATAGTTGTATTCGCCTAAAATACAGTTGACCTTGCATTTTTTTGGAGTTTTGCTTGATTTGCTATAAATACCTGTCAAAAAACAGGTTGAAATCTTATGTAAAAAATCAATAGTATTATGAAAAATATTAATATATAATGTTATTAGGTGGTGTTAATTATGTTGAAACTTATAGATAAGAGCGAAAAATATTTAAAAACTATGCGATGGTACGATGTGGGCTTTTTAAAAGTGTGTTTGCTTTCACTTGGTATGATGTTGGGGCTGTGCGTAAAAGATAAGCACAAAAAGCCTTGCTTTATTGCCTGTATCTGTATTTTTGTGGCTACATACATACCTGTTATGACGAGATTTATTTTATTTTTATTTCATAAAAAGAGTAAGTGATTGGCAAAATTTTAATTTTAAATTAGGCTGCTTATCTTGTATTGTTGATGTCAAAAAGTACACTTTGTGATATACAAGAAACTGTGACTAATTATTCATAATTCGCATAAAAAAGTCATTTTTTGTGCGTAAATATACTAAAATACCAACAATAATTTATGTATTTTAAAGTGTACCTTTTGAGACAGGAGGCAGAGCTGTTGGAAGACATACTGCAATATTTTTTTGACGATTTGAAATTGTCATACTTTTCAGATTTACTTTATAAAATATCAGACGATGATTTTAAAAGCGCCGTGATGAAATGTTCCGACACTCTATTCAGTTTGTGTGAGTGGCAAGAGCTTTATGAGTATCTCTTAAAAAGCCCTTGCGATTTAGATACAATTGGAAAAATTAAAATGGTGCTAACGTCAAAATAATTTTTTATCCATTCAAAAAAAACACCTGTTGTTCATCAGCTTTGAGCTGAGAGGGACAATCAAGGTGTTTTTCAACATTTTATTAGCTTTGGAGTTGGCAAGATAGCCCTTAAAAGGTGTAAATAATTTGCAGTTTTTGGATTTGCTATCTGAAAAAATTAATGAAACCGTCAGTGTCCTTTTGAGGACACTGTTTTTTTGTTCAAATTCAGCAGCTACTTTTTATCTTTCTAACCTGTCGCAAAGGCCGCTTATCTCTTTTGCCGCTGCGCTCAAATCTTCATTTGGGTACCCTGCCGCTCTTTTGACAATCTCGGTAAGTCTTTGAACTGCCGCAAGAAGAGCCGAATAAACTTTCGAAACCTGCACTGTCCGCTCTTTTGCCACAACATTTTTGTCACCTATTAGAATTTGTTCTCCTGTGAGAAGGTCAAAAGTGTCTGTATAATAGGGGCTGTAAACCTCCCAGCCCAAAACTTCTCTTATCTTTTCTTCAAAAATCGGGAATACCGTGGGTTCACCATGTACCAAAAATAGCTTTTTAGGTGGTTGCTGAAATCCTTGCAACCAGCGAATAAGCCCCTTTTGGTCAGCGTGACCGCTTATTCCATCTAACTTTACTATTTTGGCGTTTACCTCAATGGTTTCACCGAACATTTTCACTGTTTTTGCCCCGTCAAGCAGGTGTCTGCCAAAAGAGCCCTCAGCTTGATAACCAACAAAAACAACACAGCTCTCACTGCGCCATAAGTTGTGTTTTAGGTGGTGGCGTATCCGCCCTGCATCGCACATACCGCTGGCTGAAATTATGACTTTTGGAGTTTTATCAAAGTTGATAAGCTTGCTCTCATCGCTTGTGACAGTAACTTTAAGGGAGGGAAAATTTATGGGGTCTATCCCCTTTTTCACCACCGCCATAGCTTCCTCGTCAAAATATCCATAAATATTGTCATCGAACACCTTAACCGCTTCAATTGCCAGAGGGGAGTCTAAATACACGGGGATTTGATGACCTTTTACCATTTTGCGAGCTATGATATCACGCAAAAAATACAGCAATTCCTGTGTTCTGCCCACTGCAAATGCAGGTATCACCACGTTGCCACCCTTGTCAAATGTCTCTTGAATAATCTGTGCCAAAGGCTCACGATAGTCTTTAACCACCGTATGCAGTCTATCTCCATAGGTGCTTTCGCACAGAATATAGTCGGCTTTTTTGATGAATTGAGGGTCTTTTATAAGAGGCTGGTCAATATTGCCCACGTCGCCGGAAAACACTATGGTTCTCTCCTGTGAGCCCTCTTTTATTGTAAGGCAGATTGCCGCACTTCCCAAAAGGTGTCCCACATCATAAAACTTTGCGGTAATCCCCGGAAAAATCTCCACGTCTTTTAGATAGTCAACCGACACAAAGCGTTTTAAAACGCTCTGTGCGTCCTCCGCTTTATACAGTGGCTCTATAAGATTTTTGCCGCTGCGCTTTGCTTTTCTGTTTGCCCAGTCCGCCTCTTGCTCTTGAATATTGGCGGAGTCCATGAGCATTATGTTCGCTAAGTCGGCACTTGCCCCGGTGGCATAGATTTTCCCTTTAAATCCGCCCTTGCTTAAAAGGGGCAGATATCCTGTGTGGTCAATGTGGCTGTGGGTCACCAAAACCCCGTCGATTTCATTTGCCGGCAGAGGTAGGCAATAGCCCAAATCCTCCTCCCGTCCTTGAGGCATACCATAATCGATTAAAATATTTTTCCCGCAAGCCTTTACTAAATGCGCCGAGCCTGTCACCCCGTGAGTTGCTCCTATAAATTGTAACTCCATAAAATACCTCCTGATATAGCCCTGAAAGCGCAGGATATAACCCGGGTTATCCCTAACTATGATTTTTTTGCAAAAGTGAGGGCTATGTATTTGATTGTAATATTTGTATAGTTGATTTTTTGCAAAATCTATTTTCTTTTTTTCGTAAGTGAGCGAAATATGCTAAGGGCAAATTGGAACAAGGGCATAAAGTTAAATCCGAAAATCACCGCCGTAAAAATTACGCTTATAATCAGCCAGTGGGTGACTTCATTCACCATAACATAGGCTAAAGCCATAGTAAAAAACAGGTTTGCCCCCATAAATAGGGGAGAAATGCTCACATTTATATACTTTTTTGTGCTCACTGCACGGAGGACAAACACCAAAAAGTAGCTTATAAAAGTTGCGATAGCAGCACCCTGAGCCCCATATTTCGGTATGAGGATAATATTCATTCCGATGTTGGAAAACGCACCTGCCATCATTGTCAAAAGATTTGCCGTGCCCTTTTTTTCTACCATATAAATACTGGACATAAAGCCCGAAAAACAAGAAAAAATCGTCGCTAATATAAGCACGGGGATAAAGGTCCACGCCGTGTAATATTTTTCGTCCACCATAAAGGATATAAGCGGCCGACAGATGAGGATAAGCCCTGCGCCTGCCATAAACACCACGCTTTGATAGGCTTTAAAGACGGTTTTGAAAAATGCGTCCGTCTTTAGCGTGCCGCTCTCTTTCACCGCTGAAATTTGCCAAGCCTCGGTGAAAATCGTGGCGAAAAGCATTATTATTGAGGGGATTTTGTAGCTTATGGCATATATTCCGCTGACGCTCTCACTCACCATATAGGTGACCAAATATCTATCCGACACGTTGGTTATCCACCAAAAAATACTCGCCGGTATCAAAGGTAGGCAGTAGCCCAGCATCTCTTTTGTCAACTTTTTATTGACCTTGGACAGGTCAAAGCACTTCCAGCACCCTGAGACCACAGACAGGAATATAATGCTTAAAAAGTCCGCCCCTATGGTCGCCAAAATATACCCAATAGCTCCCAGACGCAGTTTCATAAGCAAAATATACACTAACACCAAGGTGTTGACAGTAGCTAAAATTCCGTCGACGGCGTACAGCCTCGTATAAGTTTTAGCTCTGGCAAACTGTTGAACCAAAGTTCTTGTGCAGCTCATAAACAGATACAGGTACAGATACAATATATAGTTTTGCACTAACTCAATTCTCACCAAAATCGGATAACAAGCCAAAAGTATGGCAAATCCAAAGGTGAGGGTGAGCGCCGACGTGGTGAACACTCCCCTTTTTGAGTACTGCTTGTCCAACCCAAATCGAATTATACTGTTGCTTATTCCAAGGGAGACCAGCGGTATCAGCAAGTTCGCCGTCTGGGTCATAATATCCACCGAGTTATATTCTCCCGGTGTGAGCACCGCCGTATAAATAGGCATGAGCAAAAACACCAGAAACTTACTGCTGAAAGTGCTGATGAAAAACAGACCCGTATTGGAAATCAGAAACTTGTATTTGTTGTTCAAGATTATTTACCCTTATAAATCAACTGGCAAAACTGCTTTGTGCGGCAAGAGGGGCACATAAGATATTTTTTGCCCTTGCTCTGAGGGGCGAGTGCCGCCACCACCGGATTTGCCCTAAACTGCTTTTTGCAAAAAGTACACTTATATTCAAATCGGCTCGCCTGTAAAACGGTATACCCAAAGACTAAAAGCAAGCTCACAGCTATAATAATCGGTGCAAGATAAATTTCCATATATAAACCTCATCAACATTCTATCAGTGTTATAGTATTATTACATTATATAATTATTATCCCCCCTTGACAAGCCTTGCCGCAAATCTTTAAGTGAAAATTGTCGTATTCACACGAATATTATAAACTTCTTAAACTTTTGTGAAATATTTACCCTACGCAATTTTAGTGTATAAAGGCACAAATAGATTTTAAGGTGTTCAATTTCCTCTTCTCTGTTTACAAAATCCAACGTTCGGTATAAAACTCCACTAAAAACGAGGCGTAATTTTTGTACAAAAATTATTGCCATTTAAGATTGACACACTACATATGGTGAGTGTATAATATTTATTGTAACAAGATATAGTAGCTTTAAGGAGATTTGTATGCTTACAAGTATAATCAAAAGAGACGGTCGTGTGGTTATATACGACAGAAACAAAATTAAAATGGCAATTTTAAAGGCGATGGAGGCTTGTGGCAATACGGATTTCGACAAGGCAGAGATTGTCGCCACCGATGTGGAGGACTTTTTTGTCCGTCAATCGGGAAAGACCACCCCCACCGTGGAAGAAATTCAGGATCAGGTGGAAATTCAGCTTATGGAAAATGGGCTGGACGACGTGGCGAAAAAATATATTTTATATCGTGCCTCCCGAAACGCTATCCGTGAAAGAAAGACAAAGTTGATGCAAATTTTTGATGAAATCACCTTTGCCGACGCTTACGACAGCGATGTCAAGAGAGAAAATGCCAATATTGACGGCGACACCCCTATGGGAGCTATGCTTAAATATGGCAGCGAAAGCGCCAAGGATTACTATTTGAAATTTCTTATAAGCCCCGACCAAGCTGAGGCTCACCAATCGGGATATATTCATATACACGATTTTGACTTTTACGCTCTCACCACCACCTGCACCCAGATTGATATAAAACGTCTTTTTAAGGACGGATTTTCAACGGGTCACGGTTTTTTAAGAGAGCCAAATGATATTCAAAGCTATTCGGCTTTAGCCTGTATCGCAATTCAGTCAAATCAAAACGACCAGCACGGCGGTCAGAGTATTGTGAACTTTGATTACGGTCTGGCGGACGGCGTGGCAAAGACATACCGCAAGCTGTATTTGAAAAATATTGCAAAATGCTCTGAAATATTAGGCGATGAGGTCAATTATGAGGATTTAAAACAGCTCTCAAACAGCATCACCGAAAAATGTGGCAAAATGCCTGCTCTCAAGGCTGATAAGCAATATGTCGACTTGGAGCTTGAGGGGCTTAAAAAGCTCTTCAAAGACCCTGCAATTGCAGAAAAATCTCAAAATTACGCTCTAAAGAAAACTGAGAGCGAGGCGGACAAAGCCACTTATCAAGCTATGGAGGCGCTTATCCACAACTTGAATACCATGCACTCCCGTGCCGGCGCTCAGACTCCCTTCTCTTCCATAAATTATGGAATGGACACCAGCCCCGAAGGCCGTATGGTTATGAAAAACGTGCTTTTGGCGACAGATGCAGGTCTTGGCCACGGGGAGACTCCAATTTTTCCAATTCAAATATTCCGTGTGAAAGACGGCATAAACTACAATCCGGGGGAAGTGAACTACGACTTATTCCAATTGGCAATAAAGGTCAGTGCAAAAAGATTGTTTCCAAACTTTTCTTTCCAAGACGCCCCCTTTAACCTGCCCTCCTATAACCCCAATGACGTGAGAACCGAAATTGGATATATGGGTTGTCGCACCCGTGTTGTCTCAAACTCCTATGATAAAACCAATGAGATAACCTATTCCCGTGGAAATTTGAGCTTTACCTCCATCAACTTACCTCGCCTTGCAATCGAGGCAAAGGGAGACGAAGACTTATTTTACCGCAGCTTGAAAAAGTATCTTGACCTGTCCACAAAACAGCTTTTGGATCGCTTTGCCATTCAGAAAAAGAAAAAGGTGAAGAATTTCCCATTCCTTATGGGACAAGGTGTCTGGCTGGGCAGTGAAAACTTAGGTTATGATGACGAAGTGGGCGAAGTGTTGAAACACGGCACACTTTCAGTAGGCTTTATTGGGCTGGCTGAAACCTTGACCGCCCTGTATGGTCATCACCACGGCGAGGGTGAAGAATATCAAGCAAAGGGTCTTGAAATAATCGGATATATGCGCAATTATTTAGACGATTTATGCGAAAAACTTCATCTTAACTTCTCCCTTTTGGCAACTCCTGCGGAGGGGCTGTCGGGTCGCTTTGTAAAGCTTGATAAAAAGCGTTATGGGATTATCCCGGGCGTGACCGATAAGGATTACTACACCAACAGTTTTCATATTCCGGTTTCATTCCCTATCTCCGCCTTTGAGAAAATCAGGCTGGAGGCACCTTATCACGCACTGACCAACGCCGGACACATCACCTATGTTGAGCTTGATGGGGACGTGGGTCAAAACTTAGAGGCTTTCGAGGCGGTTGTCCGTGCGATGAAAGACTGTGGCATAGGCTACGGTGCGATAAATCACCCGGTTGACAGAGACCCTGTCTGCGGATACAACGGAATTATCGGAGATGTTTGTCCACGCTGTGGCAGACGTGAGGGCGAGGGTGTCCCACTGGAGAAATTGCAAAAATTAGGGCTTTATAAAAATCTAAATTCCACCACCTTAGGTCAATGTGGAAACTTAGAGGAAGAGAAAGACAGAATTGTCAACCCCTTGATTTGATTTCAATAAATCTTCTATCCTGCTTTTATAGCTTGAATAGATGTATCAAAACAAGTAAATCGTGCCATCGGGCACTAATATAGAAAGAGGCGAAATTTATGACATTCAATAAAGAGACCGGTTTAGTCGGCGAAGGCGTTGGTTTTGAGAGAATAAGACGTATTACAGGTTACCTTGTGGGTACCGTTGACCGTTTCAATGACGCCAAGCGTGCCGAGGAAGCCGACAGGGTTAAACACACCTTGTCAAGACAGAGCAGCTGCGGCAACCAAAAAACTGCTTGAGCACTATTTTGTATCAACTGCAAAAATAAGATAACACTAATGTGAAGTTAAACTCACGGTTGAGAGGTTGATTTCGCAAAGCGAAACAGAGGAGCTACCACTCCTCTGTTTTTATTTTTGACTGTGGCATATGGTCAATGGCTATTTGTCTTGATTTTAATATTTTAATAATCACCTATTTTGGTTCATTATTAGCGATAATATATGGTCACGATCTATTTGGCTTGATTTTAATATTTTAATAGCCACCTATTTGGGGGGTTGATTTTAATTATACGCTCTATAATATCCCATAAATATCTGCAAAATTTTCGGAGATTATGGCATAAAAAGGCTGTGACGAAAAATCGCCACAGCCTCTTGTCATTTAATCTACTTATGTATTACTGTTCAAATTTAAGAATTTCGTCCCAAATTTGGTCATAATTCTTTGAATTGTACTGGCTCTTAAAGTTTGCCTTAATCTCTTTTGCCTTGAGCGCTCCGTCAGCCAACAGGTCAACAACGCTGCAAGCCATAACTTTTGCTGGGTTTATAAATGCCATCTCCTCATCTACCAAGCGGAAGTTCTTTGTGTGGAAGCCATTCTCAAAGCCGCCCATGCCGCCCTGAACACAAGGCATAATTGTGGCGACGTCGCCTACGTCACTTGAGCCGCCCTCCATCTCGGTAAAGTACATCACTTCATGTTTTGGCAATACTATCTTTGCATTGTCTCCAAAGACGTGGCACAAATCCTGATTCATATCCACAGGGAGGTAGCCCGGCATATCTGAGATGACAACCTCTGCTCCAATAGCATAAGCTGCGCCCTTAATTGCACGATTTACTTTAAAGTTTGCATCTTTGATAGCCTCAATTGAAGCGCCACGGACATACATTTCCATTCTCACATCATCTGGGACTATATTTACAAGTGTGCCACCCTTTGTAATAATCGGGTGAATTCTGATACAATCCTGGTCTTTGAGGGTCTCTCTTATTGAGTTTATGGCCATTAAAGCCAAGGAAGCGGCGTTGAGCGCATTGACACCATTCCAAGGTGAACCACCTGCGTGTGCTTCTTTTCCTACAAATTTAACATTTTTTGCAATAAATCCAACACTTCTGCTGGAGGCTGTAACCGTACCCACTGCATTGTTGCCGTGAACAAGGAAAGCCATATCTATATCATCATAAACGCCTAAATGGATAAGCTCCTGCTTACCGCCCAAGTATTTGATTTTTCCTTCTTTAATCAAGCCTTCACGGTATGCAAGCTCCACACACTCTTCAGCCGGCACAGCCAAAAATGTCACGTTGCCGTCAAGAGAATCTTTTATAGCACTCAAGCCGAAAGCGGAAGCAAGCATAGTTGTAATCTGTCCGAAGTGACCGCAACAGTGAGCAGCGCCTGTGGTTTTATCTGCGTCCGGGTGTTCAGGGCAGACAACGGCGTCCAACTCGCCCATAATCGCCACATTAGGGCCCTCTGCCTTGTCTTTCAACTTAGCTTTAACTCCTGTGATACCTAACTTTTCATCATATTTAAGACCTAATTCATCAAAAGTCTTTTTCACCATATCGCTGGCAAAAAGCTCTTTGTATCCAAGCTCAGGGTGAACATAAATCGCACGTCCTATTTGGCAAATCTTTTCTCTGTTTGCGTCAATAGCATCGCAAACTTGTTTTTTCAGTAGCACTTTGTCCATTGTAAATCTCCTTTAATGTCGGGAAAACCCGATTGTTATTAATTATTTTTATTATACTCTGATTGCCAATTTTCTTCAAGGTGTATCTTGTACAAAAGCAAGTGTATTTATTCGGCGTAATTGTCATATAAAACAAAAGATTGTAATTAATTTTTCATATTAAAATCCTCTCATCTATGGTAGAATAAAATAGTATAATTTATATAGACTTGAGGATATTATGAAAAAATTTTTATGCCTGCTACTGACCTGCACAATTTTGCTATCCACGCTCACCTCCTGCAAAAAGACAGAAGACGAATACACCAAATATTCCACTGTGTTTTTTAACCTGTTTGACACGGCTATATCACTTGTCTCTTACCAAGAGAGCCAAGAGAAATTTGATGAGCTCTCAAAATACACCGAGGAGCGTTTTGCCCAGCTGAATAAGCTGTATGACATCTATAATGACTACGACGGGATAAACAACGTCAAAACTATCAACGATAACGCCGGAATTGCCCCTGTAAAGGTGGACAAAGAAATAATTGACCTGATACTTTTCTCAAAAGATTGGTATGAAAAATCAAATAAACAGGTAAATATCGCAATGGGAAGTGTACTAAAAGTCTGGCATGATGTGCGGGAAGAATATAACGAAAGTGGCACCGCCACTCTGCCCTCACTATCTTTTTTAAAAGAACAAGCTGAACATACCGACATCTCCAAGGTGGAAGTTGACCCTGTAAATATGACGGTCTTTATAAAAGATGCCCATGTCCGCTTAGACGTGGGCGCTGTCGCCAAGGGATTTGCCACCGAAATAATCTGTGATGAACTCAGCCAAAATTATGACAATTTTGCCATCTCTGCCGGCGGAAACGTGAAAACTCACGGCTGTCCAAAAGATGAAAGCCGCAAGCGCTGGGGCGTAGGCATACAAAACCCAGCGGTGGATTCAAACTATGATATGGTGGGTGGCAATATGGATATGGCGTATTTCAACACCGATATGTCCGTGGTCTGCTCAGGGGGCTATCAGCGCAATTTTATACTAAATGGCAGGCGCTACCACCACCTAATAGACCCAGACACCCTTTTCCCCGAAGAATATTATCAGGGTGTATCTATCATCTGCGAGGACAGCGGAGTGGCTGATGCCCTTTCTACCGCCGTATTCCTCTCCACCTCTGATGAGGCTTTGGCGCTTATAGAATCTATTCCCGACACTGAGTGCGTGTTAGTTTTATTCGACGGAACTACGCTGTACTCCTCGGGTGTGAACAAATATTTAGCCTCTTTCGGGGTGAGCAATCAAGACGAATAAAATACGGAGTAATGCTTACCCTGCTTTGCATATTGATTTTCTATAAAAAACAGTTGTGTGAATGCCGATTATTCATATTGCGCATATATCACCGACCTTCAGGCATCTATCAAGCGGGTTCTTCGCCTTCAAGTATATTAAAGCTAATTTGGACTGTTCTTATGTGCTTAATCTATTGTTTATACTTGTTTGTTTATGTTATAATTATCCAAATGAATTGGCAAATATTAAACTCAGCAATTTGCTTTGGAGGATAATGTGAAAAATTTCTTAAACAATGTAAAAAAGCGTAAACATATTCTATTTTCAATTATTATATTTTTTGCTTGTCTCGCTATTTTTGCTTTAGTGTACAAGTTTAATCTTACCGATATAACGCAAAAATCTCGCAGCTTTGTGTTAAATGACTCTCATCTCTACTATACGGATGCTGTGAAAAGTGGTGAAAGTATAACGCAGAGGTTTGCCATACCGCAAGATATCAATTCACTCCATATATTTACAAACGTGGACAATTGTTATCCCGATGACATTGTGAAGATGTCTGTTATAAATGCTGAGGAAAACCGAGTGATATCAACGCTGTCCTGTACAGCAGATAAAATGCTCACCGATACCTATTGCTCTTTTGTTTTTCAGCAGCCACTGATTTTTAGCCAATGTGCCAACTATGATTTGGTCATAAATTTTGAGTCAACAAATCCAGCTAATAGCATATCGTTTGGTTGCAGTGAAACTCCACCAAATGATATGTGGAAGCTTTCTATAAATGGAATTCCTTCCTGTGGCGCCTTAACTATGAGTGCTTCTGTTGATAAAATCGGAGGTTTTATTCGAAATTTTTACTTTGTGCTTTCTTTATTATTTGCCCTTACCCTATCTTTTACATACCTTACTATTTTTGTATTCAGACTTCCGATACATTACATAAGCTTTATAATCATTATGATGCTTGGCATGTTATACAGTATAATTTTCCCTCCCTATGCTGCCCCCGATGAGGTGTTTCACATAAATCAAAGTTTTAATAATTCCTCCATTATTTTGGGGCAAGTGGATAAGTCCGACATAGTGTGGGGCACAAATTATAAACGGCCTTCCGACTTTAATGATGTTATAGAGGCTCGCCTAACAACCGTTTATACATACCGTGAAATTGTGGACAACTTATTTGTCACCAGTCCCGACAATGCAACTGATGTCAAACTATTTAAAAGTGAAGAAGTAGGCGGGTACAATATACCATATATTTTAAGTGGTGTGATAATCTCTATATGCCGCATATTCCATATCGGATATATTCCAACTCTTCTTATCGCTCGATTTGCCAATCTTTTGATGTATGCGATTCTTGCCTCTTTCGCCGTAAAATTTATGCCGTATAGCAAATCTGCAATGGCTATATGCTCAATTTTACCTATGAGTTTGCATTTGGCATCATCTTTTTCACGGGATTGCTTTATAATTTCTTTTTCCTTTCTCTTTATTGGAATGTGCCTGTATGCCATTGAAAGCAAGGAGAAATTATCCAATAAATTTTTTCTGTTGCTTGCCTTTGTTAGCATTATTCTTGCACCTTCCAAAAGCGCCTACGTTCCGATTTGCTTGATCATTCTTGCCATACCTACTAATGTATTCAAAAGCAAAGCAGCCATGAGGTATACCAAAATTGGCACACTATTTTTTACCGCTGCAAATTATCTGTATGCAAACGGCAGCTTGATATTTAATGTACTCCGCCAGCCCGTTGTTCAAACTGTTTCAAGTGCCGCTTTGGAAATAACCACCTCAAATCCTGATTCAATAACCTTTAGTTTGGGATATATTTTAAAATTTCCGGGTATATTTATCTCTTTGCTAGTGAATACGATAATGACAAATGGCGAATTTTATTTAAAAACTCTTATAGGTGGCAATTTAGGCTATTTTAACACAGACTTGAGTTGGGTTTTCGTCATCGGCTTTATTGTCTTGCTTTTTGTCGCTTTTCAGCGCACAGACAGCGAGCAATCTCATATGACTACCTGGGGTTTCTGTTGGATTCAACTAATGGCATTATCTGTCTGCGCTTTGGTTGTGATGGGCTGTGTTCTATGGACGCCAACTTATTATAAGACAATCTACGGGATTCAAGGCAGATACTTTTTACCTATACTACCCATACTTCTTCTCTTTCTTAAAAATAAGCACCTTGTTACGAAACAAGATATAGATGGTTTTTTAATGTTTACATCTGTCGTTTTAAATGCTTTTGTTCTACTAAATTCATTTATTGTTATTGCCGGTAGATAGCATGGCGCAAATAATATGCCACTTTATACTTAATCTTGATTGCTCATATATTACAAGTTTTAATATTATTATTTAAAAGTTTAAAAATTTATCTATTATTTTTATAGAAAAAGCGACAAACCTCTTTTCTTTTTAAACTTAAAATGATATGATAATAGAAAACACAAGGAGAAAGATTATGGATTTTATTGTAAAACGTGCGAAATACGAAGATTTGGCTGCCTGTGCATTTGTAGAGCGTGAAACTATGGGCGGTTACCACTATTTGGACGATGCTTGGCATTATTTTAATGGGCTGGGCGGAGCGATGGTCTGCGTTTATGACGGAGATAAGATGATTGGCATCGGACGTTTCAGCGTGCTTTTTGATGGCAGTGGTTGGCTTGAAACCTTGAGAGTCCTCCCCCCCTATCAGCGCAAAGGCGCCGGCAGATTAATCTACAAAGATTATTTAGCACTTGCAAAAGAAAACAACTGTCCTTCAATTGCAATGTTTACAGGCGTTGAAAACGTCTCCAGCTCAAGCCTTGCCCGTGTGAACGGACTTGAAAAGGTCGCACAGCACCGTGGATATCATTTGACAGATTTATCGGGCGGCTGCGCTCACGGCTTCAAGCATATCAACCCACCGAGAGCTGCTGAATTAATTCTCCCCAAAAAGGACGAATACAACAACTATATGGTATTCAACCGCACCTTCTACCACGTGAATGAATTGAACGCAAAAGGTTTTTCAGTGGACGGAAAGGTCTTTGAGGACGTAGAAAGCGGCTCATTTATTGTGTGCGGCGCACGTTTCCAGCACAATGTCACTTTGCACATCGCTATGATGGGCGGAGATTATAACAAGTGTCTTGACTTTGCGATTAACTATGCCAAGGCTCAAGGCTTGCAAAAAGTTTCCTGCACATTTGCGCTGGAAAATGAAAAACTTGAAGCGGCGCTTAAGGCTCGTGGGTTCGCTCCTGAATCCAGCGATTTAATCACTATGGAAGTAAAGTTTTAGTATGTTTTGTGAGTTCTGCCTCTCTTTTAAGGGGCAGACAAAGTCACTGACTTGAGTATGCCCCCTGATTTGGGCTTTTAAAACGATTGCCACCCCAATCGTCTCAACCTGCGATTTGCGTAAAGCCAAAGGAAAATCTTCTTTAAAAGGCATTTCTTTGGCTTTTTCGCTTGTGATTTATTTTATAGCATAGGAGAATACCTTGAATTTATCAAACGGATTTTTGGCATATATGAGCCGCCAAGCAATCAAAAGCGCCCAAAATGCCTTAGCTCTATCAAACTGATTTTGTCCTTCCACTAAATACAATTGTTGCATTTTTTTGATTTTTTATGTGCAATTTGACGAAACTGACAAGATAATCTTGTGCAGACAAAAGTAACTGAATATGGTAAAATAGTATTGATAATTAAGGGTTATCCCTCATCACTTTATTTTTTGAAAAGAAGAAAGGAATATTTATATGAAAATCAATGGCAAAAGAGAATATGAGCTTTTGGATAAAATCGGTTTTATCCGTATGGCAGGCAGCTTAGAGGAGGCAAAAGCCGGTCAAATCCTATTGGACGAAATTAAGGGCATGGGTCTTACCGCCGACTATGAGGCTTTTGATATATATGATGCAGATATCACAAAGGCGGAGCTGGAAATATTAGAGCCTTTTAACCAAAAATATACCGTAACCGCTTACAAATTCAGCGAAAACACTCCGGATTCCGGCTTAATCGCTCCTTTTTATTATGCCGAGGGGCTGACCGCCGCTGATATGGCACAGGCAAAAGGTAAAATCGTGCTTGTAAACGGATACTTAAACCTTGAAATGTTCCGCAAGTTATTACAGTGCGGAGCTGCCGCATTTATCACCATGAGTGGCACGATGATAGAAAATGAAGAAAATTCTGACCTGTTTACCCGCTCACTCCGTGACACATTGCGCACTTTCGGCAATATGCCGGGAGCAAATATCAGAGTTACCGACGCTTTTGATATGGTGTCAAAAGGCGCTGCAAAAGCTAAGTTGACTGTTTTGAACACAACAAAAACTTTGCCCAGCCACAACATCATTGTCACCTTGCCGGGCACTGAACACCCTGAAGAAATTGTGTCTTTTGGCGCACATTATGACTCCGTGGAGTTCTCCACAGGCGTTTATGACAACGGCGCAGGCAGTGTTATAAATATGGAAATCCTCCGTCATTTTGTAGAGAACCCACCTAAGAGAACTCTTAAATTTATGTGGTACGGCAGCGAAGAAATCGGCTTGGAAGGCTCAAAAGCCTATGTTCGTATGCACGAAACAGAGCTGAAAAAGCACATTTATATGATAAATGTTGACGTGGCAGGCAGCGTTATCGGCGGTGATGTGGCAAGAGTTGTAGCTCTCCAAGCCGCCAGCGACCACGCAGATTACTTTATGAAAACAAAGGGATATGCTGTTGAAGTAAAGCAGGATATTTACTCTTCTGACTCTATTCCTTTTGCTGATAAGGGTATTCCGGCAATCAACTTTATACGTTTTGGCCACCAGTTGGGTGGAACATTTATCCATTGCCGTGGCGATGTGATTGACTATCTCTCTGCGGAATCTTTGGAGAGAACAACAAAGTTTATTCTTGATTATTCTCAAGAGGTCATAAACAGCGTGGTGTTCCCTATACAGAGAACCGTTCCTACCGAGATGGTGGAAAAAATCGACAAATATCTTTTCAAAAAAGAGCTTGAAGAGGCAAAAAAAGATAAATAGTCTGCCGTTCGCCACCCTTTTGACATATATCAAGGGCTTATAGCAGAGTAAATTAAAAGTTAAACCGCCGACAACTGTTTGGCGGTTTTCTTTTGTCTCTTCCTCCCATATTTGCCGTCTCTAAAATAAATGTTGAGGCGAAAGGCGAATAGCCCTTATTGCTTTTAAACATAGCCCTCAACTGTTTTATCTCTCCGGTGTTGTCCGTGCGGATTTTCACCTGACGGGGGTTGTTTACCCATATATAAAATGGTACAATATTAATATATTTTATTTACATAAAGGAGTTCTATGAAAAAACAAACTGCTATTATACTCTTGATTATTGTCACCGTGATTTGGGGCGGTGGATTTATCGGCATAAAAATGGCTCTTAATTTAGGGGTGAGCGTAGGGCTTTTAAATATGATTAGAGGCTTTATTTTCAGCCTGTTGGTCTTGATATTTTTCCCCCAAGCTGTGCTCCATATGTCAAAACCTCAGCTCAAAATCGGACTGCTTGTGGGCGTTTTTAACTTTGGCGGATTTATCCTCCAATGTATCGGCGCACAGTACACCACCCCATCAAACTCATCTTTTTTGACCACTACCAATGTGGTTATGGTTCCTATTTTGGCTTGGGCGATGTACAAATTAAGACCAAAAATCAAAAACTTTGTGGCAATCGCCGTCTGTCTTGCAGGTATGGCGATTTTGACAGGCGCTCTAAGCGCTAAATTTGTCCTTAATGTGGGAGATTTATACACCATAGCCGGTGCGTTTTTCTTTGCCCTATCCATTGTTATGTTGGCAAAACCACCTGAGGGGGGACATTTTGCCGCCGGCGCCTTCCTTTTGGGCGTGACACTTTTCTTAGGGAGTGCTGTTTACTTTTTCACGGTGGAGGGCGGAGTTGTGCCGAATATTGACTGGCGTCTTGCCATTCTACCGATTTTATATCTCAGCATCGGCTCTAACTTTATCGCTCAAACCCTGCAAATAGTAGCTCAGAGACATTTATCTGCCTCCACCGCCAGCCTTATAATGGTATTGGAAGGTGTTTTCGGCAGTATTTTCAGCATACTTTTCGGCTATGAGCCTTTTACTCTCAGCTTGCTTTTAGGGGGCGCACTTATTATTTTCAGCTTGATTTTAAGCGAATTGCAAATTCTTCCCAAGAATAAAAAACGAATTAAATAGAAAACTAAGGGCATAAGTTGAAAAATAATTTATGTCCTTTTTTTATAATGCTATTGACATTTGTTTCTAAATAGTATATTATATCAATAAAGAGTTAAATAAATTTCTCGAGTTTCTTTCTCGAGACTCAAAGGATAGAGGTAATAATATGAAAGAATTAAAATTTTTCCGTTGCATGGTCTGTGGCAATTTGACAGCTGTTTTAGTTGAGAGCGGAGTGCCTATGATGTGCTGTGGCAAGCCCATGACACTTTTGCAGGCGAACTCTACTGATGCCGCCACAGAAAAACACGTCCCTGCTGTATCAATAAACGGCAATCTGTTGGAGGTTCAGGTGGGTAGCATAATTCACCCTATGACACAGGAGCACCATATAGAGTTTATTGCGGTAGAATTTGCCGACGGCAGCTTTGCTGTTAAAAATTTGGCTCACACTGAACAGCCTATGGCAAAATTTGCTTTTGAAGGCACACAGCCTGTAAAAGTTTATGAGTTTTGCAACCTCCACGGTCTGTGGGTCGCCAACGTATAATTTTACTAAACCGGCGAATTTATCGCAAGATTAAACATTAGTTTCACAATTGCGATAGATAATAATTCTCCTAACAAAAAAGAGTGTCACTGTTAAATGTACACTCTTTTTTAATATGATCAATGGTTGAAAAATTTATAAGGCTTACCGTAAGTTTAGCCAGTCTTGTGGGTTATTGGCATGCTGTTGCAGATGTTCTAAAAACTTTGCACAATGAAACCCGTCGCAAACGCTGTGGTGAACTTGAATGCTGAAAGGCAGACTGACTTTTTCCCCCTCTTTAATGAGTTTTCCGGTGGTGAAAATAGGCAGCAGCCAGCTCCCGTCGGTATGCAAGTTAAGATTAAACCCCGTGAATTCTATCCAAGGGATACTTGATATATCAAAGCAGTTGACAGGGGTGTCCACCTGGGGAATCATCTCCTTAGTATCACTGTATCTCTCAATTATCCCTGTACAGTTTTCATAAAAGGTTTTGAAATCCGGCGAGTACTCTGTCCAAAGACAGGAGAAATTTTCGCTGTTGCGGGGCATTGAGGTAAAGGAGGGATTGACTTCTTGGTAATACCCAAGCCTCCCCCGCTCATCTTTGGCAAACCTCATAAAATCAAATGTGTTTACCCCCTGTGAAACAAGCCAAATAAGCGTGGGGTACAGCTGCGCCCCTTGAGCTTTTGCCCTGTTGTAAAGAGGGGTAATATCTATATTGCAAGTGATGTTATATGTGCATTTCACATCTTTGTAGTAATGCAAAAAATGCGTCTTTCTGCCCCAATTATCCATATCTATAATATTAAATTTCATACAAACCTCCTAAAATAAACTTTGTTTTTTAAGAGGCACACTTATTTGTATCAACCATCTTTATCCCCCTTGTGTCTATCTTTTTTCACGGTGATATCTTATTTCAGCTTATCGATTCTGTCAAAAATATGCTGGGCTTGGTCGGTGTATTTTACACAGAGCTTATAAACTCGGTCTGTATACCCCTGAAAAACCTCACCGCTCGCCGTCTTGTATTCGCTCCACAGGCTCCACATCAATCCTCCTGTGGCAATATAGGTGTATAATCTTGCAAACTCGCCCAAGGTAGGTTTGCGCAAAAGATAATCCTGCAAAAGTTTATCCGCCTGCGCCTTGCTGAAAGATGAGGATATACAAAACATAGCGATGTCCACCAGCGGGTCTTGCTCCCCTGAATATTCCCAATCTATGAGCACAACTCTGCCGTTTTTATCTAAAAGACAATTCCCCGGCACAAAGTCTATATGGCAAAAACAGCGCTTGACATTCATTTTTTCTATCAAGCTCAAGAGATGCTCCACCCTCGCTTTATATTTGCGATAGGTGCTGTAAAACTCCACCTCTTTATTATGGCAAATCTCCTCATAATAGTCAATCATTTTTATAAACTCAAAACTGTGGGGGGAGACGATATCAGCGTTGTGGAGATTGCGCAGAGCTATGAGTGCCTGTTTCATATGTTCTCGATTGTTTACGTCAATGCCCTTGCTGTCCTCAATAAACTCACTGATTTTAGTGCCGTCCACCGGATTGTGGTACACCACCACGTCGCTTATTCCCCTGCCTTGAAGCGCCAAATAGTTAGAGTATTCACGGTAGCGGTCAACTAGCTGCTCACTTCCCTCGCCGGCACGGCGATAAATATAGCGCTTTCCGCCGCAATAAAACATATAGCTGTCATTGGTCATACCCTTATCCATAAGGGTAAAACTGCCTAATTCGTCGGGACTTGTGTTCAGCACTTTGCAGATTATCTCGGTGGCGTGCTTGATAACCTCTGTGTTCTCTTTGGCTTTTTCCACGTCAAAAAGAGACAATGCGGTCTTTCCCAAAAATGTGACGTACCAAGAGGTGTTGTTCTCCCGAACAATAAAATTTCGGGCGGCAATTTCGTTTCGAGCTTGTCGCACCATAGTGGTGGGTACACCAAAGTTATGGGCAATCTGTGAGCAAGTCGCCTTGGGATATTTGTAGTAAATTGCCAGAACTGTGAGCAAAAATGTTTGCATATGATGAACCCCCTATTTTATTTATGGATTAAGACTTGTAGTCAATCCGATTTATGTATTTGATTTCTTATTATATCATTTATTTATGAGCAAATTTGTTGCATATAGTGTAAATTTAGTGAAAGATTAATTTTAATCAAAAAAAATTGTTGCGGTAAATGTGTCATAAAGTACACATTTTGAGACAACAACTTTAGATGTATTGTAGCATATTTATCCATATAAATCAACTAAAATATGGAAATTAAAACATAAAATCGTACAAAAACAACCATGCCAAAATGTGTACCTTATGACACAGAAAGGAATTTTCACCTATGGCTGACTCTCTATTTGATATCTTGGTGCAGTATACCGGAGTGGACTATCTGTCGGACCTTCATTTAAAAAATGTATTGCCGGCGATTATTTCTTGTTTAGAAAGCATTGAAGATGATAAATTTAACGTAGCTCAGTGGAACGACGTGCTGAGTTATGTCACTTCTGATAAATTAAAGTTTCAAACTGTCCCACAAGCTAAACTCTATTTGGAAAACTTGCTAATTGCTCCGTGTGATTAGCCAGCCTTTGCCTAAACGCAGAAAAGTGATTAATTTACAATGTTGAAGCCCTTTATCGTATATTTATGCCACTTTTTAGGTGGCATTTTTATTTGCCTATTTTAAAAAAATTCAATCTAATATTTCACATAGCGCCTATTTTCTTTATCTTCTTTTAGAGGATTTCCCCTCTAAAGTTTAAGGCTCTTTATCAAATGTTGAGTTGAATAGCCAATAGCGACAAATTTATGGCTCTCTATCAAATGTTGCAACAAATAGCCAATGGGGACAAATTTAAGTGACAAATTTTATCACAGAAGACAAAAACACCGCCATCACTGTTGCGATAGCGGTGTTATGCTTTTATAAATCAGTAAGCTCTATTGAACTTGCCCTTTTTAAATTCTACAATTATTTAGCGTTTGCTTCTGCTTTTACTAAAGCATCAAGGTATTCGCCAACTGTGATTGTAACAGAAGCTTTAAGATCTTCAACATCAGGAACCTTTGTATGAGCTCCGTCGCCTTTATCCATTGTCTTCATGCCTGTGATTTCAGCAACAGTTTTGCCTGCCATCCAGTCGCCAAGAGCTTTGTACTGCTCGTTAACTTCTTTTTTGATACCTGATGATTCCAACATACCGTAGTCAGGACCTTTTTCCACTTTTGTTCTAAGGTCAACTTCGCCTTCGAATACGCCCTTAGCAGTGAATTTGCCTGCCTGCTGTGCTGCATCGATTATAGCAGCGACAACTTTGCCCTCTGCATCAAATGAAGCGCCAACAATTGTTGTTGTAATCTGTACTGAACCGTTTTTATCAGCTGTTGCATCAACCGGTTTAGCTGAGATAACTGTGCCAAGACCTGTTTTAGCAACGGCGCCCTTTGTTTCGATAGCATTGTCAAATGCTTTCTGAACAGCAGCAAGGCAATCGCCCACTGTGATTGTTACAGAAGCTTTGAGGTCTTCGATGTCAGGAACTGCTGTGTGGTTTCCGTCGCCTTTGTCCATTGTCTTCATGCCTGTGATTTCAGCAACAGTCTTGCCTACCATCCAGTCAGTCAAAGCTTTGTACTGAGCGTCTAACTCTTTTTTGATAGCTGAAGAGCCAACCATGCCGTAGTCTGCGCCTTTTTCTACCTTTGTTCTAAGGTCGATTTCGCCGTTAACTGCGCCTTTGCTTGTAACTTTAGCTGTCTGCTGTGCTGTGTCAAGTGTAGCTGAAACAACTTTGCCGTCCTGGTCAAAAGTTGCAACCACTATTGTTGTGTTGACTTGGAATGAACCATCCTTGTCAGCTGTTGCGTCTACTGGTTTTACTGTGGTAACTGTGCCTACACCGGTTTTGAATGTTGGTGCAACCACTTCAGGCTCTTTTGCTTTAGGTGCGCAAGCAACTAAAGAAAGACCAAGAGCAAGTGTTAATGCAAGTGCAATAACCTTTTTCATGTTAATTCCTCCGTAAGAAAATTTAAATTAGGACCTGTTAAAATAGTGTCAGGTTCACTTCTAATATAATAACATTTAACTGCTTTTCGGTCAATACTTACAGCGGTTACAATTCGGTAACAATGTTTTTCGACTTTTTGCACAAGAAGAATTGCTTTATAGCAAATTTAGCTGAATTAAACCTCTTCTCCTCATTGCCTTTAATTCAAATATATTGTACAATATTATACAAAGAAATATTATTGGCAAGGCTCTATGAGCCCAAAATCCAAAATATATATTATTTTTTGTATGTCAAAAATACATTTATTGTTCTATCATATAATAAAACAGTGGTGCAAAAGAATAATCGGAGGTAGATTTTATGTCAATTTTAGTTACCGGTGGCGCAGGATATATCGGCTCACACACCGTTGTGGAGCTTTCAAAAGCTGGTTATGATGTGGTTATCGCAGATAACTTTTACAATTCTTCACCTGAAGTGTTAAGGCGTCTAAAGATAATTACGGGCAAAGATTTTCCATTTTTTCTGTGCGATGTATGTGATAAGTCGGCGGTGGAAAAGGTGTTTGTCCAAAATCCGGATATCACGGCTGTGATACACTTTGCCGCATACAAAGCGGTGGGTGAGAGCGTGGAAAAGCCTCTTGACTATTATGAAAACAACATCGGCGGAGCGCTGAATGTGTTGCAGGCGATGAAAAAATACGGCGTTAAAAACTTTGTGTTCTCTTCCTCTGCCACCGTTTACGGCGACCCTGTCAGCGTGCCCAGCTATGAGGATTTTCCGGCTGTCAGCGCAACCAGCCCCTACGGCTGGACAAAGGTTATGCAGGAGCAAATTCTTCGTGACGCCTGCTATGCAGATAAGGATTTCAACGTGGCGATTTTAAGATATTTTAACCCAATTGGCGCCCACGAGAGCGGACTTATAGGGGAAGACCCCAACGGAATCCCAAATAATCTCTTGCCCTATGTGGCACAGACGGCCATCGGCAAGCACCCATTTATCCGTGTTTACGGAGATGATTATGAGACACCGGACGGCACAGGCGTGCGAGATTATATCCATGTGGTGGACTTGGCTTTGGGGCATGTGGCAGCGGTGAAAAAGCTGTTTACAAACCCGGGCGTGGTCACCTACAACTTGGGTACCGGCAGAGGGTACAGCGTTTTGGAGATTATCCACGCCTATGAGAAGGCTTGCAAAAAAAACCTCAAATATGAAATTTTGCCAAGACGTGCTGGGGATATCGCCTCCAATTATGCCGCAACCGATAAAGCTTTTAATGAGCTTGGCTGGAAAGCGAAATACACTATTGAGGATATGTGCCGTGATTCTTGGAACTGGCAGAGCAAAAATCCCAGCGGATATAAGGAGTAATTTTGATAATGAATAAACCTATATTGGTGGTTATGGCGGCAGGTATGGGCAGCCGTTACGGCGGCTTAAAGCAGATTGACCCCATTGGCCCAAAGGGCGAAATAATAATTGACTACTCTCTCTTCGATGCAAAAAAAGCCGGATTTGAAACGGTAATTTTTGTTATTAAAAAAGAGATAGAGCAGGATTTCAAGGCGGCTGTGGGGGAACGAATATCCAAAAATATGAATGTTCTTTACGCCTACCAAGAATTGACCGACTTGCCACAAGGATATACTTTGCCTGAAGGGCGCATAAAACCTTGGGGTACCGCCCACGCAATCTGCGCAGCAAGGCAGATGATAAACTCTCCTTTTGCTGTGATAAATGCCGACGATTACTATGGCGCAGACGCCTTTAAGGTGATGTACGACTACCTTTCTCGAAGCAAATCCGAGACCCCTTACCCCTTTGCAATGGTCGCCTATGAATTAGATAACACCCTCACCGAAAATGGCTACGTCTCCCGTGGTGTGTGTGAGACAGATGCCAACGATATGCTTTTAAAGGTGACGGAGCGTGTAAGAATTGAGAGGGACGGACAGGGCGCTCACTATACTGAGGACGGCGGAAAGACCTGGAGTGAAGTAGACATTGACAGCCCCGTCTCTATGAACCTTTGGGGTTTCACCACGGATTTTTTAAACGAGGCTTGGGATAGCTTTGGCTCGTTTTTAGACAGAGCCTATGAAGAAAATCCTCTGAGGGGAGAATACTTTTTACCCAGCGTTGTCACCTCTCTTATCGACAGCAAAAAGGCTGTGGTAAAGGTTCTCCACAGCGCAGACAAGTGGTATGGCGTGACTTATCAAGAAGATAAACCAAAGGTCAAAGCAGCCCTTCTCAAGATGCACGAAAATGGCACTTACCCCCAAAATTTATGGCAGTCGGCTCTTTGAGTGTGATGTTCTGTCCTATCACTTAGTTTTAAAAATTTCTGAATATCAAGAAGGAATTATATGAGAAAAATTATAGCTGTTTTTATAGTATGTTTGATGCTGCTCATTCCACTGAGCTCTTGCGCCAAAGATACAACCACAAAACTAAAAGAGCAAGGCTTTGAAATATCCCTTTCAGACTCTTGGCAGTTGGCTAACCGAAATGTAAAAGAAAATAACCCTATGGTGGCAATATCAAGTATGACAAAGGACGAATATGTCAAATATTTAGAAGATAACAACTTTTATTTGGAGGCGATAGAGAGGGAGCACAACACCTATCTAAGCCTTGCCTGTGAAGATGTGGACCCACAAGTTTGGGGAGAAAGCTTTGAGGGGATATCCACCGATAAGCTCACAGGATATGCCAACCTTTTGAAAAACTCTATGGGTGACAATCAACTGGAAATTTTAAAAGATGTCTTTTATATTGACTGTGCCAACAATAGATTTTTGATTTTTGACCATATGAATGACGACACCCGAATGGTCTTTCGCACCGCTATCACCGTGTATAACCACAAATCCTACACCATTACAATGGCAGGTTACTATGACTATCCCGAGATGATGGATCAGTGGGACGCCATAATCGAGAGCGTATCCTTTTCAAAGCCCTCTAAGCCTGTGACTGTTTTTGGCACAAGTATCTATATGTTTATCGCTTTCACCTTAATTTTGTTTGTCTTTTTGGTGGCTGTGCTCCTCTTTATCAGGGTGCGCACTGCGAAAAAATTTATGGCACAGGAAAAATCAGCCCAGAGCATAAGCCTTCCCAATGATGACGACGATGTGATAATCTCCTCCACCCCACTCGCAGGTCTGATGACCGATATTGACTGTGATGCACCTAAAACTTCAAATGAGGACAGCATTTACGAGACCGCCGAGATACAGCCTTTTGATATTGTCTCGCCTGAAGAGGATACCTCTAAAGATGTTATAAGCAAAGAATAAACCAGCGGCTCACCCACGGTGAACGGGCTGTTAAAGGCAGAGTGCTACTGGTCGCTCACGTTGATTTTGATTGAGATTATAGTGTTCTGTGGTCAAGTTAAGCCAGCGGCTCAACCAGGGTGAATGGGCTGTTAAAGGGCAGAGTGCTACTGGTCTTTTAACCCGGCATCTGTTATAATGCCAAAACAAACAATAAAAATAGCCTCCTATGGTAGAATTAAAAGACTACCTTAGGAGGTTTTTTGTGGTCTTGGAAGGTCAGCGCCATTAAAAACAGCCTTGGCTTTTAATTTACATCACCATACACAGCAGCGGAATGGTGACAAAAGAGCAGATTGTGGTGATAAAAATACCCTTTGCCGCCAACTTCACATTGCCCTCGTACTGGTTGGAAAACATTACCGCAATAGTGCCCACGGGCATGGCGATGACAATGGTGGTTATCCCTAAAATAGTGGGGTCCGCTATAAAAAATCCCATTAAGTAAAATACCGCAAAAGGTATCAAAATCTGCTTTATAACGGTAAAGGGATAGAGCCTCACCTCTCCTAAAATTTCTTTTGCCTTCATGGTGGAGAGGCTTGCGCCTATCAAAAGCATAGCACTGGGGGAGGTCATACTGCCTATCGCCTCAAAGGTACTGGCTAAGACGGAAGGCATTTTCCACTCTGTCACAAAGATAATCAAGGCTACCACAGAGGATATCATAGCAGGGCTTATAATATTTTTAATATTGAATTTCCCCGTGCCGCTCTTGTCCATAAGCCATACGCCCAAGCTGTAAAGCACAATGCTGAACACCATATTGAAAAGACTTGCCAAAAATACCGCACCGGAGCCAAAAATAGTTTTAACCACCGGATAGCCCATAAATCCTATATTTGAAAAAATCGTCATAAAGACGTAAAGTTTAAAATCTTCTTTGGGAACCATCAGCACCTTTGCCAGTATAACCCCCAAAATCGGCAAGAGCAGATATGTCGCCACTGCAATGCCCAGCACATAAAATGCCGTGCTTTTCGGGTAGGAGGTGTCCCCAGCCGAAACAGATGCCAAAATCATAGCAGGAGTGGTGACCATAAGTATAAGATTTGTCATTTTTTTAGAAAATCCGTCGTCAATATACCCTATCTTCCCACAGATGTAACCTGTGCCCATCATCAAAAACAGCACTATCATCTGATTTATTATCTGCCCCATATCCATAATTTTTACCTCTTTCCTTGATTTAAACAATTGAATATTATCTTAGTACATTCCACAATAATTGTCAATAAAATTTGTCTAATCCGTCGAAAATAAGCAATTTTCCTCGATTTACTGCATAAAAAAAGACCTCTAATTGTCCGATTTATCTTATGGGCAATTAAGGGGTCTTAGTTTTTTATCTTTTTGCTTTTGCAGTCTCTATCAGTGCTTGCTCAACATTTATAATAGAGCCTTTTTTAATCGAATATATCTTTTATGGTTTTGAAAAAGCCCTTGCGCTGTTCGTAGTTATCATCTTTCAGCGTGGCATCAAAAGCCTCTAATGCCTTTTTCTGCTCACGAGTAATCTTCTTGGGGATTTCCACCACCACTGTCACATACTCGTCTCCTCTGCCCTTGCCATTGAGATATTTTATCCCCTTGGTTCTCAAGCGGAAAACAGTGCCGCTCTGAGTTCCCTCCGGCACGGTATACTGCACCTTGCCGTCTATGGTGGGGACAACAATTTCAGCTCCCAAAACAGCCTGTGAGTAGGTTATTGGCACGGTGACATAGACATCATACTTTTTGCGTGTGAAAATCGGGTCGGGGCGCACGGTGATAACAATGATTACATCACCTGCTCCGCCGCCGTTTACGCCCATATCTCCCTGTCCACGAAGGGCGAGGCTCTGCTCATCATCAATTCCTGCCGGAATATTGATTTCTTTTTTAGCTACCACCTGCACCCTGCCGCTGCCCTTGCACTTCTGGCATGGGTCGGTGACAATCTTGCCTTTGCCGCCGCAGCGTGAACAAACCCGACTATTTTGAATTACGCCGAAAGGTGTTCTCTGCTGCTGTGTGACTTGACCTGTGCCACCGCAGTCCGGACAGGTCTGTGAACCTGTGCCCTTTTTGCTGCCCGAGCCATCACATTCTGGGCAAGTTTCTTGCCTGGTGATGGACACCGTCTTGGTGACACCTTGAGCCGCCTCCATAAATGATATGGTGACACCCACATGTACATCAGCTCCACGCCTTGGGGCGTTGGGGTTTGCTCTTCTTGAAGAGCCGCCGCCAAAGCCGCCTGCTCCCCCGAAAAAGCTCTCAAAAATATCATTTAGGTCAACACCTGCTCCTCCAAAACCTCCGCTGTAACCGCCGTATCCGCCGCCTGCGCCATAGTTCGGGTCTACCCCTGCATGACCATAGGCATCGTAGCGCTGTTTTTTCTCGGGGTTTGAGAGGATTTCATAAGCCTCATTTGCCTCTTTAAAATTTTTCTCTGCCTGAGCATCTCCCGGATTTAAGTCAGGGTGATACTTTTTTGCCTTTTTGCGATACGCCGCCTTGATATCTGCGTCACTCGCTTTTTTATCAATTCCCAGTACTTCGTAATAATCTCTTTTTTCTGCCACTTTTCAGCCCTCATTTTTTAGATTTAATATGAAGAATATATCATAAATATGCTTTAAAGTCTATATCTACCACATAATTTGCCAATTTTAATTTTTATGTCGGTATCTCCACCAAAGCCCTATATGTTTTTAAGGCGGATAAAATATCCGCCCTAAAAGCTTTATAAATTATTCAACATCTTTAAAGTCTGCGTCTACCACTCCGTCGTCACTCTGCTGCTGTGTGCTCTGCTGATCATTTTGACCTTGTTGTGCCTGCTGTGCCTGTTGTGCTTGCTGTGCCTGCTCATACATTTTCTGTGTGATAGTGTGCACCGCACCCTCAAGCGCTGATGTCTTGCTCTTGATATCCTCTATATTGCCACCCTCAAGCGCCTTTTTGACCTCTGCCTGCTTTGTGGTTATATCGTTCTTCTCGGCATCTGAAATTTTGCCTTCCATATCCTTGAGCAATTTATCGCTTTGGTAAACCAATGTGTCCGCCTGATTTTTGGTCTCAACTTCCTCACGGCGTTTTTTATCCTCTGAGGCATATTGTTCAGCCTCTCTCACCGCTTTTTCAATATCGTCCTTAGACATATTGGTAGAAGAGGTGATAGTGATTGACTGCTGTTTCTGTGTTCCCAAGTCCTTTGCGGAGACTGAGACGATACCGTTGGCATCGATGTCAAAGGTAACCTCTATCTGTGGAATACCTCTTGGGGCAGGTGCGATGCCGTCCAGATGGAATATACCCAGTGACTTGTTGCCGTTTGCCATCTCTCTCTCGCCCTGAAGAACATTGACCTCAACTGAAGGCTGATTGTCCTGTGCGGTTGAGAAAACTTGAGATTTCTTTGTTGGGATAGTTGTGTTTCTCTCGATAATCTTTGTGGAAACACCGCCGAAAGTTTCAATTCCCAGTGAGAGCGGTGTGACGTCCAACAGCAATATGCCCTTGACATCTCCGCCTAAAACACCGCCTTGGATAGCAGCGCCCAGTGCCACACACTCGTCGGGATTTATTCCCTTAAAGGGGTCTTTGCCGATAAATTTCTTAACTGCGTCTTGAACTGCCGGTATTCTTGTGGAACCGCCCACCAAGAGAACCTTGTTAAGCTCGCTGGGTGACAAACCGCTGTCCTTTAAAGCCTGGCGGACAGGGCCCATAGTTGCCTCTACCAAGTCATGTGTCAACTCATCAAACTTAGCTCTTGTAAGTGTCATATCCAAATGTTTTGGACCGCTGGCATCAACTGTGATAAAGGGGAGGTTGATTGCAGACTGCATAACGCCTGAAAGCTCAATTTTAGCTTTTTCAGCTGCTTCTTTCAATCTCTGTGCCGCCATTTTATCGTTGAGCAAATCTATACCTGTATCTTTTTTGAACTCTGCGGCAAGCCATTTTATAATCCTGTCATCAAAGTCATCGCCGCCTAAACGGTTGTTGCCTGCTGTTGCCAGCACCTCTTGAACGCCGTCGCCCATCTCTATAACAGAGACATCGAATGTTCCGCCGCCCAGGTCATACACCATAACTTTTTGGTCTTGCTCTTTGTCCACCCCGTAAGCCAGCGCTGCGGCAGTTGGCTCATTTATAATTCTTTTTACTGTGAGGCCTGCGATTGCGCCTGCATCTTTTGTGGCCTGACGCTGTGCATCACTGAAGTAAGCCGGCACTGTGATAACTGCCTCTGTGACTTTTTCGCCTAAATAATTTTCGGCATCTGATTTAAGTTTTGCCAAAATCATAGCTGAAATCTCTTGAGGTGTATATCCTTTTCCCTCTACTGTAACTTTAAAGTTTGTGCCCATCTCTCTTTTTATTGAGGCGATAGTGCCCTCCGGATTGGTGATTGCCTGTCTTTTAGCCACCTGTCCGATAAGTCTTTCTCCTGATTTTGAAAAGCCTACCACAGAAGGGGTTGTTCTCATTCCCTCGGGATTAGCGATGACAACTGCCTCGCCGCCCTCCATAACTGCCACGCAAGAGTTTGTTGTGCCTAAGTCAATACCTATAATTTTACCCATAATTGTCTTCTCCTTTAATCTATAAAACCGATTTTAAACTAATTTATAATAAACACCTATGGTGATTATTTTTTTTATATTTTTTAGCAGCTCACGGCGACTGTGGCGTGCCTGATAACTTTTTCGCCTAAGGTGTAACCCTTCTGCAATTGTTTTGTCACTATCCCAGCCTCCTTGCCCTCTACGCTCTCCTGCATAACCGCCGCATGAAGGTTTGGGTCAAAGGGCTTATCTACCGCTTGAATTGCCTCCACCCCGAGACCCTTGAGTGCGCTTATGGCGCTGGTGAGGGTCATCTGGATACCCTTTTTATATCCCTCGTCCTTACAGGGTGCGTTCAGTGCCATCTCTAAGGTGTCAATGACGGGAATGAGCGCCGAAACCGCGCTTATCACTCCGCCCGAATAGCTCTCCGCCTTTTCTTTGCTGGTGCGCTTGCGGTAATTATCATACTCTGCAAGGGTTCTCTGGTAGGACTCTTTGTTGGTGTCCAATTCTTTTTTCATACCCTCTAAAGTCCCCTGTGTCTCGGTGAGCTGATTTTCCAGCGCCTCAATGGCTTTTACCACATCAATTTTAGGGGTTTCCTCTGCCACTTCGCCACGGGGCTCTGCCTGTGTCATCTTTGCCTCTTCTTTTTGAGTTTCTTTGTCATCTAATATATCTTTGCTTTCAAAATTATCCATTGGTTATTTCCTTTCAGTGCCTGTAATCGTCTGTGTCAAAAGCTGTGAGAAATATTCTACCGCCAAAAACAGCTTTTTATAATCCACCGTCTGTGGGCAGATAATTGCCAGCGTACCACTAACGGCACTGCCTGCAAAATATTTTGTGGAGATAAAACACGCATTTTCAACATTTGGTATAGGCAGTTCATCTCCGAAAACCACCGACACTCCATCAAACTTAGGCGTTATAATCTGCTTTAAAATCTCCGGCTTTGCCAAGAGCTTTAAAAGGTCGCCTATATTGCTCTCAAAATGGTCTGTATTAAGAAGATACTCTTGCCCCGACACATATACCGACTGGTTGTTCGCCTGCTTTATAAGTGCCAGCGCCGCCCAGACTAACTGTGCAAAAGCCTTGTTTTCTTTGGACAGTTGATTGCACAATTCGGCAAAATATTTTTTGTCGATATCCGCATAACACACTAAGCAAAGCCTTGCGTTTATAACGCTGCTCAGCTGTTCCAGCTGAACGTCTGAAATTTCCTCGCTCAACCGCACCACTCTTGTGTGTACATCGCCACGGTCGGTAACACCCACTAACACGATGTTGTATCTTCCCGTTTTAAGCGCCGTGATATTTACAAACTTGAGCTCTGTGTCAACGGGGGGAGCGATGATTACCGTCAAACCCAAAATATCGCTGAAAAGCTTTGCCGCCCCCGCCAAAAACCTTTGGCTGTCTCCGTCCAACATATCAAACTGCGCCTTGATTAAGCTCTTATCCTTGTCCTCAAGTCCGCCCTCGCCGCCTAAATTTTCAATATAATACCTATAAGCTTTGTTGGTGGGTACTCTGCCTGCCGAGACGTGAGGCTGAATTAAATACCCTAATTTTGTGAGCATCGCCATTTCATTTCTAAGGGTAGCGGAGGAGACTGTTATATTCAAACGGTCTTGCAAGGCTTGGGAAGCTATGGGTTCTCCGTCTTTTATATACATTGAGACTATGGTGTCCAAAATAAGCTTGTGACGTTGATTTATATCCATATCTTCACCTCCCCATTAAATTTTAGCAGTCCATATGTTTGATTGCTAATTATATTATATTCACTATTTTCCATTTGTCAACAGTTTTTTTGCCCGTTCACAATTATTTTACATTTTCGCTGTAAAGCCGTGATACCAAAGGCTTTGATGGTATTTTATGTGTTGATATTGTGTGCCTTTGATTGCCTTTTTATACTTTGCTAATTGCCGAGTGCTAATTTTTTATCTTAGATTGCCAAAAGTATTCAATAAAGGTATAATGATTTATAATGACTATTTCTTAAAACTAAAATCTATCATCTGAGCTGATGATTTGTTTTTTTCTCCCTTTAAACCCACAAAAGAAAACAACCGAGCATCAGTTTTTTTAAAACATATAAACTAAATCTTGAGGTAAAATTATGGAAGCAGGCTTGTACATTCATATCCCTTTTTGCAAAAAGCGGTGCAATTATTGCGATTTTTACACCTTTGGTGGCAAGGACTTTGTAGAGGAAAGATATATTGACGCTCTTCTCCGTGAAGTAAAAAAATACCCCGATTTAGAGTGCAAAACCGTCTATTTCGGGGGCGGTACACCCAGTCTTTTATCCCCCGCTCAGGTAGATAGAATATTAAGTGGGCTTAAAATACAAGAAAACGCCGAGATAACTTTGGAGGCGAACCCCGAAACCCTCACCCAGAAAAAGCTTGAGGGTTATTACGCCGCCGGAATAAATAGGCTCTCCATAGGTGTTCAGACGGCATTTGACAGCTCCTTAAAAACATTGGGGCGAATACACAACACCGAAAAAGTTATAGATGCCTTTGCTATGGCAAGAAAAGTCGGCTTTGTAAACCTCAGCGGAGACCTGATGTTAGGGCTGGACAATTACTCCTATAATGAGCTAAATTCAACCATTGAGCTGCTAATTCAATGTGGTGTGGTGCATATTTCCGCTTATATGCTCAAGGTTGAGGAGGGCACGCCCTTTTATTATAATACCCCAGCCCACCTTTCGGGGGAAGATGAATTGTCTGATTTTTACCTCTACACCTGTGACAAATTGAGGGAAAAGGGATTTTTGCAGTATGAGATATCCAACTTCTGCAAGGAGGGTTTTCAAAGCCGACACAACAATATTTACTGGCAATTAGGCGACTACTTAGGCATAGGCCCCTCCGCCCACAGCTGTATAAACGGGAAACGATTTTATTATCCTAAGGATTTGTCCGCCTTTATCTTGGGCAATGAGGCGATTGCCGAGGGCGAAGTGGACATAGACGATTTTATAATGCTCTCTTTGCGCCTAAAAAACGGTCTTGATTTGACGATTTTAAAAGATGTTTGGGGCAAAGAATTGAGCCGTCAAACACAAAATAAGTTGAAGATTTTTGAAGATGAGGGCTTGATTGAAATAAAAGATAATTGTATCAGCTTGCTGCCAAAGGGATTTTTGGTGGAAAACGCCATCGCCTGCCAGCTTATGCTATAAACTCTTATAAAACATCTGATAGTGCGCTGTAAAGTCTTATAAAAGCAACTGATAATATGCCACAAAGCCTTATACATCATCTGTTATTATTATATAAACCCTTATCAAAATATCTAATAGTGCGCTGTAAAGTCTTATTAAATCGCCTGTTGGTCTTCTATAAAACCTTACAAAATCACCTGATAATATACTACAAAAAACATCTCCCTTTCAGCTTTTGGCAAGGGAGATGTTTTGTTTTGCTATAAATATTTCAGACTTAGATGTGAGCCCAAAAGGTTTGGGGCTTACTTATTTTTTTCAATAGCCCTCAATACAGGGGGCATAATCAAAAATGCTATAATGCCGCCCACCGTGGCAGTGATGAGTTGGGGAAAGGAGAACATTCCGCTCATCATCGCCACCTGGGGAGCTTTCAGCACGCCGTTTTTCAGCAGCATAGGGAGCACTATCTTCACAAGTCCAAGATATAGTGTGGCAAATTTTGCCACAGCTGCAACCGCTATCGCCACTAACCATTTTGCCATATCAGCATTTTTAGCCTCAACCTTTGCACCTTTAAAGATAAAATGGTACACCATCACAAGCACTAAATTGCCTAAAGCAATCATAGGTATGATTTGGATAAATGCCGGTCCTATCCCTAAAAAGAAAGCCAAAAAGGGCGAGACTAAAGCCACCGTCACCCCACCTGCAAGTCCCACCGCCAGAACGCTGCCCACTAAAGTGAAGTTTACAAGGCTGCCTGTGACGTACTGTCCCATAGGTTTTGAAATGTATTGAAATACTATTAACAGAGCTAAAAAGATGGCTGTTTGCACTAATTTTAAAGTTTTACTATTTTTCATTCTATACCTCCATAGTGTGATTAATCACATGATATTGTAAAATTTTCTATATTATACTATAATATTATTAATAAATACGTTGCCGTAGCAACGGAAGGAGTGTTTGTGAAAGATTTGTCAATATTGACAAAAAATGCGCTTTTCATAGGCTTATCTATGAGGGAAATAACGGATTTTTTGTCTGCCATACCCTGTTCGGAAAAGGTTTTTCAGCCCGAGGATATATTGGTACACGAGGGCGATGTGATAACTCACTTAGGCATTATTCTCTCGGGTCTTGCAGTGGGAAAAAAGTACGGTTTGGGGGGTGAAGAAATAATTGTTTCACGCCTGAGTGTGAACAAAATTTTCGGTGATGTACTCTCAGGCGCAAACGGATTTGCCAGCCCTGTCACAGTACAGGCGTGTGAAGTGTGCCGTGTACTTTTTATCGATTACAAAAGTCTATTGTACAGCCCTCATTCGCTAAACCATAAAATTTTGCAAAATATGATACAAAATATCTCTTTGAAATACTTTGCTCAAAATATGCGCCTTGATATCCTTATGCTGAAAAGCGTACGAGAAAAAGTGCTGGTCTACCTGAACTATCAGCGCACTCTGCGGGGCAATAGCACTTTTGAAATTAATTTGGACAGGCGCTTGCTATCGGATTATTTAGGCGTTGATAGAAGCGCCCTCTCCCGTGAGCTGTCAAAAATGAAGGCGGACGGGTTGATTGATTTCAAAAAAAGTGTATTTACCTTGAAATATTGATTTAAGTGTTGTTTTACTGGGAGATTTGTGTTACTATTTTTATTATATACAAAGTTTAAAGGAGAAATATTATGCTTACACTTGAAAGAGCAAAAGAGCTCAATGGCACAATGGTCAGCGAGCCACACCTGATTATTCACGCCACCAGCGTTATGGCGGCTATGGGCGGAATGGCAAAACATTTCGGTGAAGATGTGGAACATTGGCAGGCTTTGGGCTTTTTACACGACTATGACTATGAAAAATATCCAACTGAACATTTACAGCACACTGCAAATGAGTTGAAAGCAGAGGGTGTTACCGACGAAGAAATCCGTGCGATTTTGAGCCACGGCTGGACTTCCTGTTCAGATGTAGAACCCTTGACAAACTGTGAGAAGAGCCTTTTCACAGTGGACGAGCTCACCGGAATAATCGGCGCCGCCTCCAGAATGAGACCGAATGGGATTACTGATTTAGAGGTTTCAAGCTTTATGAAAAAGTTCAAAGACTTGAAGTTCGCCGCAAAATGCAACCGTGAAATAATCAAAAAAGGCTGCGATTTGCTGGGAATGGACATCAAAGACGTAGCCTCCATCTGCATTGAGGCGATGAAGCCTTACGCAGAGGAGTTAAATCTTGGAGCAAAGGCATAGCAGATATATTTATGCAGCCTATCTGAAATAGCGCTACTAATCACAGCCACAGTACCCATAGCAGATATATAATTCAGCCCTGTTGAAATAATCTTGCTATCCATAACCGCAATATCCCATAGCAGATATATAATTCTGCTGTGCTATTTCATCAAAGATAGATATACGGCAGCCCCAAGAGATTTTTTGGCATATTTTTAAAGAGCAGAGGTGTTTTCCTTTGCTCTTTAATTTTTGTGCCTTAATAACAAATAGGCTCTATGTCAACAGTTGAGGTATTGCCATCAAATGAAATTTTACACTAAAAAGGCAGAAGATAAAATCATCTCCTGCCTTTTTTCAATATTTTAAGTAAATTAATCCGATTGCTTATTTGTCGTTGTTGGGGAGCATTTCCAATAGCTTTTCTGCCGCATCTTTTGGAAAATCAGCCGATGGGGGATTATCTATAAGTGCTTTCAAGAAGACGTGAGCATTGTCGCTTTGGGGCAACATATATCCCGCCTCTCTCATAATATCCTCTGCCATAAGATGATTGGACTTTGCCACCGCCAGGGCAAACTGGCGCAAGGTTGACGATTGTGCATTATCTGCCACCTGAAGAGCCTTTTGCTCCTGAATTGTCTTGCTCTTGGACAGTGCATTTAATGTTGCCACCACATCGCTCACCTTTGGCTGTTGTGGCGGACATTCCTCCGGCACCATTGAAATTGCCTTAGACGGACAAGCATTTGCGCACGCTGCGCAACCGATACATTTGCTTTTGTCAATTATGCTATTTTCTGTATTTGATGCGCCTGTGGGGCAGACATACAAACACAGGCAATCTTTTGTGCATAATCTTATATTTCTGACTGCATACATAGCCTGTTATCTCCTTTCAATCTTTATGATTTTCCAGCTTGGAACTTTACATACAGGACATATTTCAGGCGCTTCGTCACCCACATAGATAAATCCGCAGATTTCACAGACATAAACATTTGTGTTTGCTATAAACGCCTCACCCTCTTTTTCATACTTGGATAGGAGAGAATTTAAAATCCGTGTGACCTTTTCGCTCCAGGTCAAGGCACGCAATGCCCCCCTGTCCCCTGCTGAATGTGCCGCCGAGTTCGCCGCAACAAAGCCCTCTTTCAAGTCTTTTTCCACTAGTGCCAAAAGACTTGCGGTGCTTGCGTCTTCCTCCTGGGGAGTTCTGAGTTTAAAGTAGTCATAAAGCTCCGTAAAAAGTGCCGCTTCCTTCGCCAAGTATTGTTTTTCACAGCCTTTTGCAAGGTTGGAACAAAGCGCTGCAAGTTGACCCACTGAAAGCTCTTTAAACTCTTCTGCTCCCACATGAGCGATTGGAGATGCTTGTGCCACAACAGGTTTTTCGGGCTCTTTATCCTTGACTTCCTGCTCCTCAAAAGCGGATTTTGGTGCGCCGCAAATAGGGCAAACCCAACTGTCTGGGATATCCGCCCACTTTGTGCCGGGGGCAAGGTTTCCGTCGGGCATACCTACCGCCTCATCGTATACAAAGCCGCAAATTGTACATACATACTTTTTCAAAATGTAAACCTCCTTCTATTTTGTTTATTTGTTATACTATACCATATAAAAAATTTCTTTTCTGTGATTTACGTCACACTAATAGTAATTATTATCAATAAGGGCAATCTTTAGCTGTGGACAAAATTTAGTAAAGTTAAGTTTCGGACCGGTATAGTACCTTTATAATGTTATTATACCACAGGTATCCGAGAGAAGTATAGATATATCCTAAGGCAAATCCTTGGATACATACTAAAAACATAGATAGAGCAAGTTGCACAGGTATGGATATATACCCAAAGATTTTTTCCCGTAGAGAATTTGCCCGATAAATATTCTAAAGGGTGTAAGCGTTATATTTTAATTGCCGTGGAATAGTCAGAGTGACCATTTTCCTGATAAAGAGCGCCTCCCTTTTTGATAGCCAAAAGCTCTCCTTTGACAGCAAGAAGCACCCTTTTGACAATAAATGGCTATCCTTACAACCCCCTTTGCCAATAAATTAAGGTTTTATGTCTATAAAAAACGGCTATAAAATACATACCGGAATGAGGGGTGAATAAAGCAAAAATCTTAGGATAAAAGGTGAATAAAGTCTAAATATTAGGATAAGTGGCGAATAGCGCCTAAATATTGTTATAACAGGCGAATAGTGTCAAAAAAACAAAGCCAAGACCTAAATCTTGACTTTGTTCAATATCTTTATTTTATCTGAAACCAATTAGAATTTTACAGGTCTTGCCACATAGCTTGTATGCAAAATGTGGTGCGCCTTATTTCCGCCCGGCTTGCCTAAGTATGTGTCATAGAGCTCTTTGACTTGTGGGTTGTCGTGGCTCTTGCGCAAAGTGGTTCTCTCGTCCTGTGTGTACAGGGCGTTGGAACGCAATTTCTTAATGTCCACAAAATTTCTCACACTCGCCGGCTGTGTAGGCTGTCCGCCACCGTTTATACAACCACCCGGACACGCCATAATCTCGATGAAATCGTACTCAACTTCGCCATTTCTCGCCTTTGTAAGAATTTCTTTGGCATTTGAAAGTCCATTGACCACACAGACTCTGATAGTTTTACCAGCCAACGTGTAGACGGCTTCTTTGATGCCTTTATCTGTGCCACGAACCTCTAAAAATTCGGGCTTATCTAACTCTTTGCCTGTGAGGACTTCCGCCGCTGTTCTCAGTGCAGCTTCCATAACTCCGCCTGTTGTGCCGAAAATATGACCTGCGCCTGTGCCAAGACCTAAAACGGGGTCAAAATCTTCATCTGATAGGCGGTTGAACTGAATACCTGCGGTCTCAATCATTCTTGCAAATTCTCTTGTGGTGATGGAGATATCCACGTCAGGTATACCATTGCCCGCTGCGGACTGGTCAGCTCTGCCACACTCAAACTTTTTCGCCACGCAAGGCATAACGGCAACAACAACGATATCTTTCGGGTCGATGCCCATTTTTTCTGCGTAATAAGTCTTTGCAACTGCGCCGAACATCTGCTGTGGGCTCTTACAGCTGGAAAGGTTGGGGATAAAGTCGGGGAAGAAAGTCTCGCAATACTTTACCCAGCCCGGGGAACAAGAAGTGATCATAGGGAGCTTTCCGCCTGTGGTAAATCTCTCTAAAAATTCAGTCGCCTCTTCCATTATTGTAAGGTCAGCGGCAAAATCTGTGTCAAAAACTTTGTCAAATCCAAGTCTTCTTGCCGCAGCCACCATCTTGCCCTGTACGTTTGTTCCGATAGGCATACCGAAACACTCGCCCAATGTCACACGGATAGAGGGGGCTGTTTGGACTACAACGTGCTTTGTTTTATCTTGAATTGCCGCCCAAACTTTGGCGGTGTCATCTTTTTCGGCGATTGCGCCTGTTGGGCAAACGACTATGCACTGTCCGCAGCTCACGCAGCTGGAAGCATCAAGAGGCTGCTCAAAAGCACAAGCTATATGAGTTTCAAATCCTCTCTCATTTGCGCCGATAACGCCTATACCCTGTATTGCGTTACAAGCTGCAACACAGCGACGGCAGAGTATACATTTTGAATTGTCACGGTACATATGAGCAGCTGAATTGTCAATCTGCCAATCCATCTTGTCCCCGGACCAGGTGCCGGTGTCTTTTATACCATAATCTTTTGTGAGTTTCTGCAATTCACAAGTACCGCTTCTCACACAGCCCAAACAATCTTGGTTGTGGGTGGAGAGCACTAACTCCAAGTTCATTTTTCTTGATGCGTGTACCCTCTCGGTGTTGGTGAAAACTTCCATTCCCTCTGCCACGGGATAGACACAAGCGGTGACAAGACCTCTTGCGCCCTTTACTTCCACCATACAAATTCGGCAAGCGCCGATTTCGTTGATGTCCTTGAGGTAGCACAGGGTAGGAATATCTATTCCGGCTTGGTAAGCGGCTTGAAGAATAGTTGAGCCTGCCGGGACAGTGACCTCTATTCCATTAATTTTTAATCTGACCATATCCATATTAGCTTATCTCCTCCTATTCTCTTATGATTGCGCTGAACTTACAGCCAGCCATACAAGCACCGCACTTGATGCACTTAGAGGCATCGATGACGTGTGGGTTCCTGACCTCGCCGCTGATAGCGCCGACCGGACAAACTCTCTTACAAAGAGTACAGCCCTTACATTTATCTTCAATAATCTTGTATGTGAGCAAGCTCTTGCACACGCCAGCCGGACATTTTTTGTCTCTGATATGAGCGACATACTCGTCACGGAAGTAACGCAGCGTGGAGAGAACGGGGTTGGGAGCCGTCTGACCCAAACCGCACTGGCTATTCACTTGAATAAACTCACAGAGCTCTTCTATCTTGTCCAAGTCTTCCATCTCGCCGTTGCCGCTGGTGATTTTTTCCAAAAGCTCTAACAGACGTTTTGTTCCTATTCTGCAAGGGGCGCACTTTCCGCAAGACTCTTCAACTGTAAATTGCAAGAAGAATTTAGCGATATCCACCATACAGGTGTCTTCGTCCATAACTATAAGACCGCCTGAGCCCATCATTGAACCGATGGAGATAAGGCTGTCATAGTCCATAGTGGTGTCGATGAGTGACGCAGGAATACATCCGCCTGAAGGACCGCCGGTCTGTGCCGCCTTAAATTTTTTGCCGTTTGGAATTCCGCCGCCAATCTCTTCGATTACGGTGCGCAGAGTTGTACCCATAGGGATTTCCACAAGTCCTGTGTTCTTGATTTTTCCGCCAAGAGCAAAAACTTTTGTTCCCTTTGATTTTTCTGTGCCGATAGCTGAAAACCAGCTTGCGCCCTTTAATATAATCTGTGGGATATTTGCATAAGTTTCCACGTTATTTAAAATTGTAGGTTTGCCAAAAAGACCTTTTTGTGCCGGGAAAGGAGGACGTGGACGAGGCTCGCCTCTGTTGCCCTCAATTGAGCGCATCAAAGCAGTCTCTTCACCGCAGACAAAAGCGCCTGCGCCCAGCTTGATTTCCAAGTCAAATTCAAAGTCTGTATCAAAAATATTTTTGCCTAATAAACCATATTCTCTCGCATCGTCAATCGCCTTCTGCAAGCGCTGAACAGCGATAGGATATTCGGCACGGATATAAACATATCCCTTTGTGGCGCCGATTGCGTAAGCCGCAATCGCCATAGCCTCAATGACTGAGTGTGGGTCGCCCTCCAAAACAGAACGGTCCATAAATGCACCCGGGTCACCCTCGTCGGCATTACAGCACACATATTTTTGGTCAGCTGCGTTCATTGCGGCAAGCTGCCATTTTCTGCCTGTTGGAAATCCACCGCCGCCACGGCCTCTCAAACCGGAATCCAGCACCTCTTTGATGACCTGATCCGGGCTCATTGAAGTGAGGGCTTTGCCCAGCGCTGCATATCCGTCATAGCCTATGTATTCCTCAATATTGTCGGGGTTTATAACACCGCAATTTCTAAGGGCAACACGCATCTGATGTTTGTAGAAATTTGTGTCGCTAAGGCTTTTTATTGTGTCTCCCTGTACTGTTTCATCATAGAGCAGACGGGTTACCACACGGCCTTTAAGCAGGTGCTCGTCCACTATCTCTTTTACATCGGTAGGTTTTACCATACTGTAAAAACTGCCCTCGGGATAGATTACAACTATCGGGCCTAAGGCGCAAAGACCAAAACAGCCTGTTTGAATGACCTTGACCTCTTCGTTAAGACCTACTGCCGCTATCTCTTTATTGAACTCGTCAATGATTTTTTGTGAGCCTGAGGAGGTACAGCCTGTACCGCCACAAACCATAATGTGACTTCTATACATTTTTTATACCTCTCCTATTATTTGACTGCACCGATTGTAAATTCCACAACCGGATTTTTACCGACGACATGCTCTGAGACAATTCTTTTTACCTTTTCGGCATCAAGCCTTACATAGGTTGTTTTTTTATCTCCCTCAATAATCTCCGCCACCGGCTCAAACTGACATATTCCTATACAACCCGTCTGTGTGACGATCACGTTATGTATATCTCTTTTCATAATCTCTTCGCTGAAAGCGTTGAGAACAGGGCGAGCGCCTGC
>JAVVVT010000001.1:0-57531 GCA_036652515.1 Oscillospiraceae bacterium | reverse complement strand
AAGGCTTGCTATGAGACCCCCGGATTTATGGAGATTGCCACCACCAACACCTATCAGATGCCCTCCAATTTAAAGCACACAAACCCCTATTATATACAGTCCACCGTCAAGATGCAGAACAAGGCTTTCCCCAGCTATTACCGCTCCTATGTTAAGGGGATAAAGACGGGCTCTTTGGACGAGGCAGGGCATAACTTTGTCACCGTCTGCGAGAAAAACGGAGAAAAATACATCTTGGTGGTCATGGGGGTGGAGTATACAAACCCCGACGGCAGCGCTCGAAGCAACTCGCCCGCCTTTGAAGTCACCGCCCAGATAATGGATTACTTTTTCGATAATTACACCCTTAAAAGCGCCAACTCCCTCACCTCTCCGGTGATGGAAGTACCCCTTAAATACGCCAAGGACACAGACACCCTCTTGCTCTATTCAGACAACGAGGTGATGAGCGTATTGCCCAATGACGTGGACGAAAGCAGCTTTCAAAAGGTCTACAATCTGCCGGAATTTGCAGGTGCGCCTATAAAAGCAGGGGACGTAATCGGCACGGTGGACTACTTTTTGGCTGGTCAAAAGGTGGGGACAAGCCAGCTTGTGAGCAAGACCGATATCAAGCGCAGCCCCCTTATGTTCGTTATGGAAAAAATACAGGAGGCGTTTAGGTCTCTCTATGCCAAAGTTGTGGTAGCAGTGACGGCAGTGCTGATAATCATATATATCGCCTACGCCTACAACCGATATAAGAAGTATGAAAAAATTCAGAAAGTGCATAGGAAAAGACGATAGATGAAAAAGTTTTATATTGTTTTGAGCAGGTCGGGAACGATTTTGGCGAGAGCTATTAGAATATTTACAAAAAAATATTACAATCACACCTCAATTTCTTTTGAAAGGTCTCTGAACACCTTTTACTCTTTTGGCAGAAGAAACCCACGGCTGATGTTTCCGGCGGGATTTATCACCGAGGGGGTTCACAGCGGATTTTTTGCCCTACACCCAAAGACTAAAATTTGCGTTTTGGAGGGGGAGATGAGCGAAGAGGCATTTTGCGGCGTTCAAAAAAAGTTGGAACCCTTTATCCGTGAGCCCAAAAAATATAAATACGGGATACTCCAGATGCTGAAAATGATGACAGGCAAGCCATATCGCAGCCAAGATCACTATGTTTGCAGCGTGTTTGCCGCCTACCTGTTAGATGATTATTTTGACTTTGGCAAAGACTATTCTTTGGTTTATCCGGAGGATTTTTACATATTTGATTTCAAAAAAATATATGAAGGTACCACAGGAGAATATGAGTATGAAAAACAGTGAATTTCAAATTAAGGACCCAAGAAATATTTCAATTTTGACAGATTTTTATGAGCTCACTATGGCAAATGGATTTTTTATGAGCGAACATCGGGACACGGTGAGCGTCTTTGATATCTTTTTTAGAAAAGTGCCGGACAATGGAGGATTTGCCATAAGTTGTGGGCTGGAACAGGCGATAGAATATATGGAGGGGCTGAAATTTACCCCTAATGATATAGAATATTTAAGGAGTAAAAACCTTTTCAGTGAGGAATTTTTGGATTATTTACGGGACTTTAAATTTGCCTGCAATGTTTGGGCGGTGGCGGAGGGTACCCCGATTTTCCCCAAAGAGCCCAGTATGGTGGTGGAGGGTCCGGCGATACAGGCGCAGCTCTTGGAGACCGCCCTGCTTATCCTATTAAATCACCCAACCCTAATAGCCACCAAGGCAAACAGGATTGTCCGCTCCGCTATGGGCAGACCCGTTCAAGAGTTTGGCGCACGCAGAGCTCAGGGGATAGACGCCGCAAATTTTGGCAGCCGTGCCGCCTATATAGGTGGTTGTGTCTCCACCTCAAATACAATGATGGAGAGGGATTTAGGGATACCTGCCTCTGGCACTATGGCTCACAGCTGGGTGCAGACCTTTGATACAGAGTATGATGCCTTCAAGCGCTACGCTGAAATTTATCCGGATAGTTGTGTTCTCCTCATAGACACTTACAACGTGATGAAGAGCGGTGTTCCCAATGCCATAAAAGTTTTTGACCAGGTGCTCAAACCTATGGGCAAGAGACCTTTGGCGGTGAGAATTGACAGCGGAGACATCGCTTATCTCTCCAAAAAGACCAGAATAATGTTAGACGCCGCCGGCTATTCAGACTGCAAAATCGTCGCCTCCAACGCAATGGACGAGTACATAATCCGAGATTTGCTTATAAATGATGCAAAATTGGACTCCTTTGGCGTGGGCGAAAACCTTATCACTAGCAGGACAAACCCTGTTTTAGGTGGGGTATACAAGTTAGTGGCAGTGAAAAAAGACGGGGAATATATTCCAAAAATCAAAATAAGCGAAAGCTTTGAAAAAATAACAATCCCCTACCGCAAACAGATTTGGCGAGTATTCTCAAACGAGACGGGCAAAGCTCTGGCGGACTATATCACCATTTACGATGAAGACCCTTCGAATTTGCAGGAAATTACGGTTTTCAGCCCACTTGAGCCTTGGAAAAAGCAGACTCTCACAGATGTACATTTAAAGCCGCTGCTCATTCCGATTTTTGAAAATGGCAAAAAAGTCTACGAAAGTCCTTGCCTGAAAGACATAAGAGATTTTGCCACAGAGCAACTAGACACCCTGTGGGACGAATTGAAGAGGCTGGAATTTCCTCATCAATATTATGTGGATTTATCCCAAAAGCTTTGGGACGGTCAGCGTGCTCTATTAGAAGCGAACGCTTAGGTCAGCTATAATTTTGTACAATTTGTAAACTTTTTTAAAAACCATTGTAATGTATACCTAAATGGTGTATATTAATATACAGCAATAAACCCACTATAAATGTTATGGAGAAAAATATGTTAGAGTTAAAAAACATCAGCTATACAGTCACAGACAACGGTACAAAGGACATTTTAAAGGACGTCAGCCTTGTAATAGATGAGCGCTTTGTGGTTATCACAGGGCCAAACGGCGGTGGAAAATCCACCTTAGCAAAGATTATCGCCGGAATTATCAAGCCCACCTCGGGTCAGATTTTGCTGGACGGAGTGGATATAACGGATATGTCAATCACCGAGAGGGCAAATTTAGGGATAAGTTTTGCCTTTCAGCAGCCTGTAAAATTCAAGGGGATAACGGTTAAAGATTTGGTATCTTTGGCTGCAGGCAAGAAAATTTCAGTGAGCGAGGCGTGCGAATACCTTTCAGAGGTGGGGCTCTGCGCCAGAGATTATATCAACCGAGAGGTGAACGGCAGTCTGTCAGGGGGCGAGTTAAAAAGGATTGAAATCGCTATGATTTTGGCACGCAGCACCAAGCTCTCAATCTTTGATGAGCCGGAAGCCGGCATAGATTTGTGGAGCTTTGCCAGCCTTACACGAGTTTTTGAGTCTATGCACCAAAACATAAAAGGCAATATTTTAATCATCTCACACCAAGAGAGAATTTTGGCGATAGCGGATAAAATTGTGGTTATAGCTGATGGAAAAATTCAGCAGATAGGCACAAAAGATGAAATTATGCCTCAAATTTTATCTGATAGCGCAGTTTGCGGACATATAAAGGAGTAAAATTATGTTAGATAAATTACAATTGGACCTTTTGGAAAAGATTGCAGACCTACATGAGGTTCCCACAGGGGCGTACAATATACGTTCAAACAGCAAGGGTGCGGCGAGAAATACCACCGCAAATATTGATATAGTCACCAAGACCGACAAGGACGGAATAGATATAATCATCAAACCCGGCACAAAAAACGAGAGCGTTCACATACCTGTTTTGCTCTCGGACAGCGGTATAAAAGAGATGGTTTATAACGATTTTTACATCGGAGACGACTGTGATGTGGTGATTGTCGCAGGTTGTGGCATACACAACGGCGGGGACGCCGCCAGTCAGCACGACGGAATACACAGCTTTTTCGTTGGCAAAAATGCCAAGGTTAAATATGTGGAAAAGCATTACGGAGAGGGCGACGGCAGCGGACAGAGAATTATGAACCCTACAACCATTGTGGACATCAAAGAAAATGGATATATGGAGATGGAAACTGTGCAGATAAAGGGGGTGGACTCCACCCACCGCAGCACAAAAGCCACCTTGGGGGACGGTGCAACCCTGATTATCGGAGAAAAAATCCTCACCCACGGCAGCCAAAGCGCCACCACCAAGTTTGAAGTGGATTTAAACGGGGTAGGCAGCTCCACCCATGTGGTCTCAAGAAGTGTGGCAAAAGAAAATTCCACACAGGTGTTCCTGTCAAAGGTAAATGGAAATAACGCCTGCAACGGGCATACCGAATGTGATGCCATTGTTATGGACAAGGCGAGGGTGAGCGCAATCCCCGAGATTATCGCCAACCACACCGAGGCGAGCCTTATCCACGAGGCGGTAATCGGCAAGATAGCAGGGGAGCAACTTATAAAATTGATGACCTTGGGTCTCACCGAAAAACAGGCGGAAGAGCAGATTATCAGCGGATTTTTGAAATAATCTGCCATCAGACGGAAAATTTCTCAATAATATCACAAAAGGCGGCAGTTTGGTCGCCTTTTGTTCATTTTTTTGAGGGAATTTTATGGTACAATTATTACACAAAAATATATTTGCACATTTAGAGCAGATTTGCACTTACGATAATTTTTGCAAGTGGGGTCACAAGAATGAAAATCAGTCAATTTATAGGGGAAAATATTCAAATCTGGCTGGGGCTAATCAGCGGATTTATTTTACTTGCCGTCTTTCTCCACTATGAAAATAATGGTGTAAGGATTAGCCGTTACAGCTATTGGGACGAAAAAATCCCCGAAAGTTTCAAGGGATTTAAAATCGTTCAAATCTCCGATTATCACAACACCGCCTGCCTTGAAGAGGCGATAATCAAGCTTACCCAGGGGGAAAACCCAGATATAATAGCCATAACGGGGGATTTATTGGACAGTAGGAGCACAGATATGCCTGTGGCGCTGAACTTGGCACAGAGGCTTTGCAGTATTGCACCGGTTTACTACGTCAGTGGCAACCACGAGGCGAGAATAATAAATATACAAGAATTTTACAATAAACTGCAAAATTTAGGGGTTATAGTTTTAGATGAAAAAAAGCAAATGCTTATGCGTGACAATCAATATATAACCATTATGGGAGTTAGCGACCCACGCTCTTATGTAAAAGAAGTAGATGACCAGGTGACCAAAAAGGCTTTTAGAAATCATCTTTTAACGGTGAATGTAATGGACGACACCTTTAAAGTGCTCCTTAGCCACCGTCCGGAGTTTATCCACACCTACCGTGACGGCAAGATAAATTTGGCATTGACAGGGCACGCCCACGGGGGACAGTTCGGGATACCTTTTACGGATATGGGGGTCTATGTGCCAAATCAAGGGCTTTTTCCACCCTATGCAGCTGGTATGAAAAAGTTAGATGACACCACGGAAATTATCAGCCGTGGGCTGGGAAACAGCATATTTCCTTTTAGACTTTTCAACCGCCCCGAGGTGGTTTGCGTGACTTTTGAAGAAGAATAACCTTAAAATAAAACCCATAGAAATAGGCTTTAAAAACCATAAATCACAGAGTGAGAGAAGAGAATAATTTGTCCACTCGCTCTTTGATTTTGGGGTAGAGGGCTAAATTTGGGCTTTGGGAAAGGATATATTTTCCGCTTTCCTGTGCGTGCTGTAAAACCGATAAATCCTGAGACAATTGAGCGAGCTTTAAGCTTGGCAGACCGTGCTGTCTTGCCCCAAAAAAGTCTCCGGGGCCCCGATGTTCCAAGTCATACTGGCTGACGGCAAAGCCACTTTGATTTTGTGAGAGAAATTGCAGACGCTCCACCACATTCTTGCTTTGGTTGTCGCAAACCAAAAAACAATAGCTTTGAACGTCGCTCCGCCCCACCCTGCCACGGAGCTGATGAAGGGCAGAAAGCCCGTATCTGTCGGCGTTTTCGATTATCATAAGCACTGCATTTGGCACGTCAAGCCCCACTTCCACCACAGTGGTGGAGCATAGAATATCTATCTCACCCTTTGAAAAGGCGGTCATAACAGCGTTCTTTTCAGAGGATTTTAACTTGCCGTGAAGCAAGCCGACTTTGGCGTGGGGCAGCATTGGCTTGACCACCTCTTCACAGTATTTTATGACGCTCTGCATATCTGAATTATTTTCTCCCTCTTCAATAGAGGGCAAAACGATGTAAGTTTGATGTCCCATTTTAATATACTTATCAATAAATCCAAACATTCCGCTGCGCTTTTCTGTGCCGATGAAAAAGGTTTTTACCGCTTTTCGACCCACGGGCATTTCATCTATCACGCTTACCTGCATATTGCCGTAAATTATCATAGCCAAGGTGCGGGGAATAGGGGTGGCAGACATAACTAAAACGTGGGGGTTATTGCCTTTTTGGGTGATTAGATTGCGCTGTCTCACCCCAAAACGATGTTGCTCATCAGTGATGCACAGCCCTAAATTTTTGAACACCACGCTCTCATTTAGCACAGAGTGGGTACCGATTAATATATCTATCTCCCCATTGGCAAGCCGCTGCAAAATATCCCGTTTCTCTTTTGCCTTGACACCTGCTGTAAGCAGCTCGACCCTGCACCCAAGCCCCTCTAACATTTTTGTAACCGTGTGATAATGTTGCAAAGCCAAAATTTCTGTGGGCGCCATCATACAGCTTTGTACGCCATTTTTGCACATACAATACATAGCGCTCACCGCTACAACGGTCTTTCCGCTGCCCACGTCGCCCTGTAAAAGGCGGTTCATTGAGCGGCGACTTTTAAAGTCCAAAAGTACGCTTTTAATGGCATTAAACTGTGCATTTGTCAAAGTATAGGGGAGCGTTTGGAGAAAATCATCGATGTTCACTGTGGATAATTTTATATCTGTGGGGGTGCTTTGAGTTTCTGCCATCAAGGACAGCCCCAACTGCAAAAAGAAAAACTCATCAAAAATAAGCCGCTCTTTGGCGGCGGCAAGAGCCAGGTCTGAAGAGGCAAAATGCACATCTTTAATTGCGGTATACAAATCCACCATTGAATATTTATTCAATATTTCCATAGGCATATAGTCCGGTATTTCACATATCTCGTCTAAAGCCGTCTTGATAAATTTGCTCACGGTGGAGCTGTAAAGTCCCGAGGTCAAGGGGTAGACAGGCTGCTGGGTCACGGGGGAGTCCGCCGGGATAAAAATCGGTGAGGAGAGCTCTCGGCTCAACATTCCGCCGCTTAGTTTGCCATAAAAAAGGTATTCTTTCCCCACAACCAAGCGCTCTACCGTGTATTGGGCGTTGAAAAATGTCAAGGTCAATCGTGCGGTGTCATCGGCGCAGATGACCTTAAACAATGTCTTTCCACCACGGACACGGACACCTAAATTTTTCTTTAAAACCGTCGCTCTAACCACCGAGGGCTCTTCGTATGGGGCAAAAGCCACCTGAAAAGGCCTTGAGTAATCCACATACCTTGTGGGAAAATGATACAACAAATCCTCAATGGTAAACACATTTAACTTGTAGAATTGGGCGGCTCGCTTTTCTCCCACGCCCTTTAAATATCGTATGTCCTTTTGCAAAATGTCGCTCATAATTTATTCCTTACATATTAAAAACAGCCGCCTAAGCTTTAAAATTCAAAACTCATTATCTCAGGTTTTGCCCTGGCGAAAACCGTGGCTCGTCTAAAAATCAGCTTAGTTACATTGTAGCATAAATTTATCCATAAATACAGCAAAACACCGCATATATCTTTTGATACATACGGTGTTTAGGCAATTGGGATTTAAAAGGTGATAAAACACCGATTTCAGTAAAAAATTATGGGTATACAGGTTTATTCCACCGAGATAAGGTAGTAGTAAACCGGCTGGTTGCCCTCTAAAGCGGATACTTCAACGCCTTTTGGAGCTTTTGCCTGTATGCCTTCGCACACTTTGTCCGCCTCTTCTTGGGTTATGCCCTCGCCGAAAATCACGGTGACAAAGTTGGAATCCTTCTTAATCATCTGTCTTGCAAGCTTGATTGCGGCTTTTTCCACGCTCTTTTCCACAAAGGAGAGCTTGGAGTTTTCCATTGCGAGTATTTCGCCTTTTTTGATTTTATGACCTTCAAAATCAGAATTTCTTGCGGCAAAAGTCACTGAACCTGTCTGGACATTCTGGGCTGCAAGGTTCATATTTATAGAATTTTCTTTGGTGGAGACTGTGGCATCAAAGCTCAACATTGAAGTTATTCCCTGTGGAATTGTCCTTGTAGGAAGAACAACCACCTCACGGTCAGCCAATTTCGCCGCCTGTTCGGCAGCCATTATTATATTTTTATTGTTGGGAAGGACAAACACCGTCTTTGCGCCCACGGAGTGAATGGCACGCAGAATATCATCGGTGGAGGGGTTCATAGTCTGTCCGCCTGTGACGATGGCATTTGCGCCTAAATCCGTGAACACCGCCTCGATACCCTTGCCGGCTGCAACGCAGACAAAGCCGAAAGGAACCTCGTTATCAACTGCCATATACTTAAATTCTTCATTGCTAAAAGCGTCCTCAGCTTGTTTTTCAAGCCCTTTGCCTTTTTCAGACAGCTCGCTCATCTGCTCTAACATATTTTCAATTTTTAAGTTTGTCATATAGCCGTGTTTCACCGCCTCGGAAAGAGCTTTCCCCGGGTCGGAGGTGTGAACGTGGCTCTTGATTATCTCATCATCTTCCACCACAACCACGCTGTCCCCGATAATTTCAAGGTAGGCACGGAGCTTTTCAGCGCTGGCGGTCTCGTTTTTGTTGATGATGAACTCGGTGCAATAGCCGTTGACTATATTCGGGTCTAAATCTTTGGCATAAACGCCCTTTGGCGCAAAAGAATTGGTGGGAACAGTTTTCACATTGTCTAAGCTTTGAATCATAACTCCGTCTTTAAGCACGCTTAAAAAACCGTTAAAGATGTACACAAGCCCTTGACCGCCGGCATCTACAACTCCAGCTTTTTTCAACACGGGAAGTTGCTCGGGGGTGTGCTCCAAAGCCACCTGCGCCGCATCTACAATAGCTGTCCACAACTGAACCTCGTCTGTGACCTCACTCATAGTTTCGGCTTTTTCGCAAGCTACTCTCGCCACGGTTAAAATAGTGCCCTCGGTGGGCTTCATAACCGCTTTATACGCTGAGTCCACGCCCTTGCGCAATGCCAAAGTCAAATCCTGCGCCGACGCCTCTGTCTTGCCTGATAGTGCCTTTGAAAAACCTCTGAAAAGCAGAGAGGAGATAACTCCGCTGTTGCCCCTTGCCCCACGAAGCATACAGGAGGCGGTGGTGTTGGCAACCTTTTCAACGGTACATTCGTCCTCTAAAAGGAGAAGCTCTTTTTTGGCAGCGCCTATTGTCATTGACATATTTGTGCCCGTATCTCCGTCAGGAACAGGGAATACGTTGAGCTCGTCAACACTGCTTTTGTTGTTTATAATTGCGTTGGCACCCGAGATAATACAGTCACGCAAAATTTTTCCAGTAATCATTTAGTCACCTCAAAAGTTAGAATTTATTTATATTTTACGGCGGATAACCGCCATTACAGCACCTGAACACAGATTATGTCCACGGTGCAAAAGCTGCGTTTTTGCCAGCCCTACACAGGGCGCCCGAGCGCCTGCGCCTTATTTTAAACGCAGTTGCTCGCCAGAATTAATCACTCGCTGATGATATCGTCCACCGAGACGTTGATTGAGCGCACTTTTAAACTAGTCGCCTGCTCCACGGCGTATCTCACTTTTTCGGTGATATTTTCCACAATTGTGGCGATGTTCACCCCAAAAATAACCTTTATGTGTAAATCTATAATCAATTCACCATTATCTTCAGAGACGACAACGCCTTTTTCAGGGATATCAGAGCCAAAAAGCAGAGTTTTAACATTGTCTGCCGGCCCTGCAAAACTCATACCGGCGACACCGTAGCAGCTGATGATAGCGTTACCCACCAAGCCTGCAAAATAGTCATTGGTGAGGCTGATTTTGCCCAAAGGGGTATAAAATTTTATCATAACAAAAGCTCCTTTTAAGTATGAAAGTAAAATTTACTTTCGTTTTCAAGATTTGCCATTCATTTTAATCCAACTTACAAGGCACACAGCCCCATAATATTGTCTCATATTATACATCTAATTGTAATTTATGTATATACTTTTACCCATATTCTATTAAATAGACACAATTATACCGCCTATTCATTGTAAGTGATGTACAAATTGCTGTGTACTTTTGTTGCAATTTCAAGGATTAACTGTAAACAAATTGTAATATATAGATGTGATAAAAATCAGTTATCTGAAAAATCTTAAATAAAATATAAGATTTGACTAAAAAAAGCAGTATTTTTTGTTAAAATAAACACCCTCAAAAGCATTTTATTGCTCTAAGGGTGAGTTTTTGCTGTGAATTTTCGGGTTTATGGCAACTGCTTGCCACATTTTGGGCAATAGATGAAATCTCCCGATGTGGCAGTGCCGCAATAGGGACAAAATACATCACCCTTGCCGTCCTCTTTTTCGAAAGGCAGGGGGCTGTCATTGTCTGAAAATTTTTCTTCAAAGGGGTCGCTCTCTTCCTTTTCGTCGGTTATATCAAAGGTGGAAAAACGATTTTTCCCCACAGAGTTTTTAAAATGATAAACTGCCTGTACGATGCCCATAGCAACAAAGATGACACCGAAAACCCAAAAGGTAAAGGGCGCTCCCATTGAAATTGCGGTTATTGTCCAAAAGATGCCAAATATGCAGGTGAACACCGAACCGATGGCGTTCATCATTGAGGGGCCTCTGCCCGGCTTGATACTCTTCATAAAATACCTCCATAATATTACCAAAATAATAATTAAAAACTTTATTGTCTCCTATTAATATTTTTAGCCCTTGGCTATGAGCCAAAAATAATAGCTAAAACCCACGTTTCACTCCTTGCCTATTCGCCAAAAGAATAATTGAAAACTTTATTGTCTCCCATTAATATTTTTAGCCCTTGGCTATGAGCTGAAATAATAGCTAAAACCCACGTTTTATATTAGCTTGCCTATTAGCCAAAATAATAGCTAAAACCCACGTTTTCACTCCTTGGCTATTCGCCAAAATAATAATTGAAAACACCCATTTTACAGTCGCTGGGTAGGCTTTTATCCTCTGTGTTCAGGCTGAGGTGGGTGAGGGCTGCGCCCTCGGGAGAGGAGGAGCGCTTAAACTGCCCTTGGATAAATCGACGGCAAAACATCTGGGCCTTTTGTCTTAAATACTCCGAGGAAAACTCCCCCTCAAACACGCAGGACGCCCTTTGCGCCATCTCAATAGGGGAAAGTTTTGCTATGACAAAGCAGTAGATAAAAAAATCTATCAGCTTGTAGGGAGCTAAAATCTCCTCGGTTTTTTGGAGAATTTCTCCCCCGTGAGGGACTAATTCCGGGCTGACGGGGATATTTAAAATCTTGTCTATCACCTGTGCAAAAGGGGCGAATTGTGGCAACTTAACCACATAGGGCAGCATTGTGCGAATGATGGTTTTGGACAGGCTGCTGTTCACGTTGTAGCTTGCCAAATGGTCTCCGCCGTAGGTGGAAAAGCCCAGCGCCTCCTCGCTCAAGTCGCCTGTTCCCACCATTATTCCCCCTAAGGAGTTGGCTAAATTCAAGGCGTTCAGCGTCCTCATTCTCGCTTGCACATTTTCGTAAGTCACATCTGGGGTGAAGCCGTCGTGACCGATATCTATTAAGGCACGGTGGGCGCAGGCGGTGATATCTATCACCCTGTATTCAAGCTGTGAGGCAAGGGCGAGCTCCTCCGCCAAGTTTTTGGTGGTGTGAGAGGTGCCAAACCCCGGCATGGAGACGGGTTTTATTCCGCTTTTATCCATACCTAAAATGTCAAAGGCGTTTAGGGTGACCAAGAGGGCGAGTGCGCTGTCCAGCCCACCTGAAAGCGCCACCACCGCCGTTTTACAGCCGATATTTGCCAGTCTTGAGGAGAGCGCCACCCCTTGTAGGTGGAACAAATCAAGGCAGTATACCTCTTCATCAACCTCTTTTGGCAGAAGTGGATTTTGATTGAAAGCCGGCTTAAAAGTTAGTTCAGGCAGAAGATAAGGGTTGTTTTTTAAAAGGTGGGTGGGCTTTTCCATCAAGAAAATCCTGTCCATAGTCACAAACTCAGGCAGAGTTGTGGACATACGAGTGACCGCCTTTGAGAAAATTCCCCCACAGGGGAGAAAAACGTGGGGGTGGCTGGTGAAGCCAAGACCGCCCAAATTCAAAAATATATCCACGGAGGTATTGGAGTTTATGGCATTTAAAAAATCAAAGAGCAAGCTCCTTTCCCCAGCCAAAACCGGCTGAGAATAATTCAAAATAACCCCCTCGCAGTTGAGGGTATAGGCGTTTTGTTTAAGCTCTTCAAGGCTGTTAAAGGAGCGCAAGGCAAAGCCCCCAAGGGAAAAATTCTCTCCATTTAGGGCGGTTCCGCTCTTGTAAAATATATTTTCAAACCCGTGGGTGGTAATGAAATCCGCTAAAATTCCTATATCACTTCGGGCAAAATCCTCACATAATTGCCTTGAAAAATCGTTGTACTGCTTATGAAAATAGGGGGCGTTTTTCAGCACACCTAATTGCACTCCCGACAAAAATCCTTCAGGAAAAACCACCAAGTCCGCACCTTTTTCTATGGCAAAACTCACTTCTCTCTTCGCTCTGATAAAATTTTCTTTGATGTCCATAGGGTAGCTAATCATACCTGCGGCATAAACTTTTAACATAAAATCACCCCTTTGTTGGTTTGTACAAAATTACTTTTCTAAATATAGTTATTTTACCATAGATTTACAGTGGGTTTCAAGTGATAGAGCGTTGAAATGTTCATAAAAACAATGTATAATAATGAATTATGTACAAAAACAGATGTATTTTGGGGGAAAAGAAATATGGAAGAATTGTTAAGGCTTATTGAAAGAAACCCGACACTCACTTCAGCACAGCTTTCGGTTATGCTGAATATGGAGGAAGAGGAAGTCAAAAATATCATAGCCGATTGCACAGCAAAGGGAATTATCAAGGGTTATCGTGCCATAATCGACTGGGAAAAAGTCAGTGACAGCCATGTAAAAGCGCTCATTGAGCTGCGTGTGACCCCTAAAAAGGGCAGAGGTTTTGATGAGATTGCTCAGGCTGTCTCCCAGATGGAAGAGGTGGAGGCGGTAACTCTCATAAGCGGAAGTTACGACTTGCTGGTGGAGATAAAGGCAAAAAGCTTTCAAGAAATCGCAATGCTTGTGGCAAAGAGATTGTCGCCCTTAGACGATGTGAACGGCACCGCCACCCACTTTGTTCTCCGCCCTTATAAACAGGCGGGGATTATCTACCACGAGGGCGAGGACGAGGACGAGAGGAGCTTAAACTCCCTATGATAAATTATCAAGACAGGATAAATAATGTGATGAGGCAGCTTCCGCCACCTGTGACAACAAAGTTTTTTCAGGCGGCGTCCACAATGAAAGACTGCATCATTTTAGGCATAGGCGAGCCTGATTTTAAAACCCCTTGGCGTATCCGTGAGGCGGGTATACAAAGCCTTGAAAAGGGTAAGACCTGGTACACCGACGGCAACGGAATGGAAAAATTGAAACAGGCTATATGCGCCTACCAAAAAAGACGGTTTAAATTAGACTACACCCCAGAGGAAATTATGGTCACGGTGGGGGGCAGCGAGGGGATTGACATCTTTTTTCGCACTGTGTTAAACCCGGGGGACGAGGTTATTTTGCCTACCCCTTGCTACATCAGCTATGACCCTATCGCCCAGCTTTGCGGAGCTAAGGTGGTGGAGATTGAGACAAAATCCCAGGACGATTTTCGCCTTACGGCAAGCCAGCTCAAAGCGGCTATAACAGATAAAACCAAGATTTTGGTGCTGCCTTTTCCAGCCAACCCCACAGGGGCTATAATGGAGGAGGACGACCTTTTGGAGATTGCCGATGTGATAAAAGACACGGACATTTTTGTTATGACCGACGAGATTTACGCCGAGCTGACCTATGGAGAATATCACCACGTCTCCTTTGCCTCCATACCCGGAATGAAGGAGCGCACCGTGATAATCAACGGATTTTCAAAGGCTTACGCTATGACAGGCTGGCGCTTGGGCTACGCTTGCGGCCCCAAAGAAATTATAGACTATATGGCGTCCCTACACGCCGTGGCAATCATCTCGGCACCCACCACCAGCCAGTACGCCGCCATTGTGGCGATGAACGAGTGTGATGAAGAGATAGAGATGATGCGCCGTCAATACGATATGCGCAGGCGGTTTTTGATAAATGAATTGAATAGCATAGGTCTTGAATGTTACAACGCAAGGGGGGCATTTTACGTCTTTGCGGACATACGTTCCACAGGTCTTTCCAGTTTAGAATTTTGTGAGAGACTTATGCAGGAAAGTCGAGTTGTAGTCATTCCCGGCATCGCTTTTGGCAAGGCGGGAGAAGGTTTTGTAAGGATATCATATTCCTATTCACTTGACCATTTGATGGAAGGCACCAAGAGGATAGACGCATTTTTGAAGTCCCTGTAAAAAGGAGAGGCAATAAAATATGTGCAAAGTTATCATCAAGCAAACAGACAGCTATGACCCTATGACCGTCTACACCTCGGTCAAGGAGATTATGTTGCAGCAGAGAATAAACAATATTGTAAATGAGAATACCAAGGTGCTTTTGAAGCCCAATATGCTCTCAAGGCAGACCCCCGACAAGGCGGTGACCACCAATCCGGCGGTATTGGACAGCGTGATTGCCGTGCTCAAGGAGTTCGGGGTCAAGGCGGAAAATATGCTCATCGCCGACTCCAGCGGCGGTCCTAGCAACTCAAGTATTTTGCAGGGGAATTACAACACCTGCGGGTTTTCTCTCATAGCCGAAAATCAAAACGTCCCCCTGTACACCAAGCTTAAAAGCAGGGTGGTAAAGACCGACGGGGTTATGGTGAAAGAGTTTGAAGTTATCCAGCCTGTCTTTGACAGCGATGTGATAATAAATTTGGGGAAATTTAAAACTCACGTTATGACGGGTATGTCCGGAGCGGTGAAAAACCTGTTTGGAGTTATCCCCGGGCTTAAAAAGGCGGAGTTCCATATGCGTTTCCCCGACAAGGACAATTTTGCCAATATGCTCATAGATTTGTGTCAGGTGGTAAAACCCACTTTTACCATAATCGATGGCATTGAGGGAATGGAGGGAGACGGTCCCTCAGGTGGCACTGTGAGAAAGTTAGGCTTTCTTATGGCTGGGACAAACCCATATCTAATCGACCTGGCAATCTGCCATATGATGGGCTTTGAGGCGAGAGAAGTGCCTGTTATGCGCTGCGCCATAAAGCGTGACTTGGTGCCAAAGGAGATGCCCGAGGGCACTGTAATAGGCGATGTGTGGCTGTACAAAAAGATTGATAATTTTGTCCTGCCCTCATCTTACAGCCTTGATTTTAAAGAGAGACTGCCTCGTGCCATAAGCTGGGCGACCCCTGCAATAGAAAAAATGATTGCCCCAAGACCGAAAATAATCAAAAACTTGTGCGTGGGCTGTGGAAGATGCCGAGATATCTGTCCGCAAAAAGTCATCACCATAAAGGACGGCAAGGCAAATATAGAGCTTGTAAACTGTATTAGATGCTTTTGCTGTCACGAGATGTGCCCGGTGAAAGCCATAGCGGTAAAACACAGCAGTTTTTTCAATATTTAAGGCAAGGGGTTTTGTCGATAAATTATTTTAGTTAAAGATTTAGGATAAAAGTTAGGGCTGATTAGGGGATTTTTGTTTTAGGTTATAATCAATATCTAATATCTAAGGCAAGCGGTTTCGTCGATAAATTATTTAGTCAAAGATTTAGGATAAAAGTTAGGGCTGGATAGGGACTTTTTGGTTTAGGTTACAAAAAATAAAAATAAATTATGGGGCTTTGCCCCTTGATAAATGGGGGATAAAATGGATAAGCTCACCGTGCTGGCGCCGGCAAAGATAAATTTAAGCCTTGACATAACAGGCGTGGACGAAAAAGGATATCATCTTTTAGATATGGTTATGCAGTCGGTGTCGGTGTTTGAAAAGGTGACCCTCATCAAAAAAAACAGGGGAATAACCATCTCCTCCAACGCAAGATATGTGCCTACCGATGAGCGGAACGTGGCGGTAAAGGCGGCGATGAAGTTTTTCCAGTACACAAAAATACAGGGCGGCGTACATATTCATATAGTGAAAACTGTCCCTATAAAAGCAGGTATGGCAGGGGGCTCTGCCGATGCAGCAGGGGTTATTGTGGGCTTAAACCGTATGTACGGCGTGGGTCTTGACACAGAGCAACTCTGTGAAATCGGTTTACAAGCAGGCAGCGACGTGCCTTTTATGATAGTCGGGGGGACAAAACGTGTGCAGGGCACAGGGGATATAATCTTGCCTGCCCCCGCCTTGCCCCAGTGCTGGATAGTCATCTGTATGCCCTCCCGTGGGGTTTCAACCCCCACCGCCTTTGCAAATTTTGACACCTTGGGGGAAAAACCTGTGGTGGAGACCGAAAAACTGATAGCAGCCATTGAAAAAAAGGATTTAAAAGAGATATCGGGCTTTTTGGGTAACGCTTTGGAGCGTGCGGCGCAAAGTCAAGACACTCTGCCAATAAAGCAAAAGCTGGTGGAAGAGGGGGCGCTGGGCAGCGTTATGACAGGCAGCGGCTCGGCGATTTTTGGAATTTTTGAAGACGAAAAATCGGCGAGAGCGGCGGCGAAAGTCCTTAAAACACAGGTGAAAAGCGTCTTTGTCGCCCGTCCTTTAGAGGTAGGCGCAGTGGTGCGAGAGGCAAAGCAAGGGTGAAGATATTTTTTTAAATATTAAATAGGTAAAAATTAAAAGGTGGTTTATTTAAACTTACAAATTCCCAATATACTTAAACAAAAAAACTCGTCGAAAGTTAAATCTCGACGAGTTTTCGCTTTGTTAATATATAAGTGAAGAGCTGAACGCATTAGGAATATTGTGTGGATAAAATTCATTGTCTTGATAGATGATAGAAATTTTGATAAATCATATTTCGCTTTGTGTAAGGCAAAGCAAGGGACAAGAATATCCTTTAAAAGATTAGCAAAATAAAGTTAAAGAGTATTCTATTTTAGGCTTTTAAACCCCAGTATAACAGCCTATTATTCAGCTTATTATCTTGTTACTATCTTGTGGTTTTCACTACTTTTAAGATTATAAATCATAAATCCATATAACCACCCTTTGATAAACGCCTAAACCTCTCTCACTCGGATATGGACATCTCTCAATTGTTCCTCGGTGACGGTGCTTGGGGCGCCCATCATAAGGTCTTGGGCTGCGCCGTTAAGTGGGAAAGCGATGACGTCACGGATTGTGTCCTCTTCAGCCAAAAGCATAACCATTCTGTCAATTCCCGGAGCCATTCCTGCGTGGGGTGGTGCGCCGTACTGGAACGCCGTGTAGAGTGCGCCGAATTTCTGCTCCAAAGTCTCCTCGCCATAACCTGCTATTGCAAAGGCTTTGCGCATAATTTCGGGATTGTGGTTTCTTACAGCGCCACTGGAAAGCTCCACGCCGTTGCAGACGATGTCATATTGATAGGCAAAAATGTCCAAGGGGTCCATAGTGTTAAGCGCCTCAAGACCGCCCTGTGGCATAGAGAAGGGGTTGTGGGTGAAGTCGATTTTATGGGTGTCGGGATTTAATTCGTACATGGGGAAGTCCACCACATAGCAAAATTCAAATCGGTCTTTGCTTATCAAATCAAGGTTTTCTCCCAGCCACCTGCGTATTCCACCTGAAAGGGTGTCCACCACGCTCTTTGAGTCGCTGATAAAGAAAATAGTGTCTCCGTCCACCATATGAGTGCTTGAAATAAGCTCACTGCGCTGTTCTTCAGACAAGAATTTATCGATAGGGCCTTTGAAAGCCCCCTCTTTGTAGGTGAGATATCCCAGCCCTTTCATTCCAATAGAGGTGGCAAAAGACAGGGAAGCTTCAAAAAAGCTCTTGGTCTTGTTTGCACAGGGGGCGACTATTCCACGCACGGGCTTGCCCTTGAAAACAGGAAAGTTTACATTGGCAAAAAAGTCTGTCAAGTCCTGAATTAACAAGGGGTTTCTAAGGTCGGGCTTGTCGGAGCCGTAGTGGAGCATTGCGTCGGCGTAAGTTATCCGTCTGAAGGGAGCCGGGGAAACCTCTTTTTTGGAGAAAGTTTTGAAGGTGTTGTAAAGCACCTGCTCGCCCACTGCAAAAACGTCCTCTTGCTCGGCAAAAGCCATCTCAAAGTCTAATTGATAAAATTCTCCGGGACTGCGGTCTCCACGGGCGTCTTCATCACGAAAACAGGGGGCAATCTGGAAATACTTATCAAATCCCGAGACCATTAACAGCTGTTTAAACTGCTGTGGGCTCTGGGGAAGTGCGTAAAATTCGCCCTCGTGCTTACGGCTGGGGACAAGGTAGTCACGAGCGCCCTCGGGAGATGAGGAGGTCAAGATAGGGGTTTGAAACTCTGTAAAGCCTAAATCCTCCATCTGACGGCGCAGATAGCTGATGACCTTTGAGCGGAACATAATATTTGAATGAATTTCCGGATTTCTAAGGTCCAAATAGCGATATTTTAATCTCACATCTTCTCTTGTGGACTTTGAAGATTCGATTTCAAAGGGCAGCATATTTTTGCACGGACCTAAAATCTCAATGGAATCAGCGTGGATTTCTATTGCACCTGTGTCCAATTTAGGATTTATGGCATCGTCTTCCCTCGCCACCACCACGCCTGTTGCGCTGATGACAGTTTCACGGTTCACGCCCTTCATCAGGCTCTCATCGTGAAAAACCACCTGTGTCAAACCAAAATGGTCACGCAGGTCAATAAAAATAACACCGCCGTGGTCACGGATAGTGTTGACCCAGCCGCTTACACGGACGGTTTGCCCGATATTACTCGGACGGATTTCGTTACAGTTATGTGTTCTTAGCATACTATAATCCCCCTTAAAAAAATAAAAGTCCCGAAAATCTCATTGAAATTTTCGGGACGAGTTGTTGAAAAATAACCCGCGGTGCCACCCGTATTGATGTAAAATACATCCACTTTAAATATTTGATTTTCCGGGTAAAAAGTCACGAATGGTGCGCCAAACCGTGATTTCAGCAGGACACGGCTCTCTGTGATTGGCAGCAAAGAGTGTTCTCATATGGTTTTAGTTTAATTGTGCTTTCAGCCCAGACACAAATCTCTGATAAACTTATCCACCACAAAGGCTCTTTAAAGAATTATAATAAAAATTTGTTGAAATGTCAATGTATTATAGGTTGCAAGATTGATAAAAAAGCGGTAAAATAAAAGAAAACTAATAATTCTGCTTATTGTGGGCAATAATTCACCACAGATACAGGGAAGAAATGAGGATTTTAATATGGCGATGATGGATACAGTGCGCAGTGAGATGATGGCGGCGCTTAAAGCAGGGGACAAACAGACCAAGGACGCTCTGTCGGCACTTTTGGCAGCGATGAAAAAAGAGTGGGTAGAAAAACGTGAAAATTTCACAGATGAAGATGCAATAGCCGTGGTGGCGCACGAGGTAAAACAGCTTAAAGAAACAATTGAAACCGCTCCCTCGGGCTATGAGGACGTAATTGAGGACTGCAAAACCAAAATTGCCATTATGTCAAAATTTTTGCCGGAACAGATGAGTGAAGAGGAGATTAGAAAAGCAATCGACGGCGTTTTGTTAAGTCTTAATTTAACCGAGCCCACAGCCAAAGAAAAGGGCATTATAATGAAAAATCTTATGCCTATAACCAAGGGCAAAGCCGACGGCAAATTAGTCAATGGAATATTGGCGTCCTATTTTAAAGCTTAAATCAATAGAAATTTTCTGCCCTCGCTTTCTGCGGTGGGCAGATTTTTTATACAAAAAAACTGCGAGGAGAATATTCCGCCGCAGTTTTGGTGTTTTGAGTTATTTAGTTATTTAGAAAGACGTGGGGTTATTGTTTTACAAAGATTAGCTTGAGCGTTTAACAACATAAGGAGATTTAATTGTCTAATAACACAAAGCTGTTTAATTATTTTGCAAATTCCTATAACTATTTCTTTGCAAAAATCTTGTAATCACTGCTTTACAAAAGCTTTCATCTTGTCGCTGTTTGCCAGCATAAGCTTGATGCGGTTCTCTTGATTTATTCTGGTTGCGCCGGGGTCATAGTCAATGGCGACGATGTTGCTGCCTGGGTAATCGTCCTTGATTTTTCTCATCATACCCTTGCCTACAATATGGTTTGGCAGGCAGCCGAAAGGCTGTGTGCAGACGATATTGGTGACGCCGTCGTTTATTAACTCAAGCATTTCTCCTGTCAAAAGCCAGCCCTCGCCCATCTTGTTGCCCGCTCCCACATAATTTAAAGCGAGGCTTTTTAAATGCTCGAAAGTGCCGGGCGCCCTAAAGGTAGGGTATTTTTTTATGACTGAAATCATATCGTTTTGATATTTTTCCACAAAATGCTGCATAACACGGCATAAAACTTGCTTCATCGTACTTCCACCGTATAAATCCACGTCGATATCACGGTTGTAAATTTTGAAGATAATAAAGTCCATAAGCCCGGGAACCACCGCTTCGCACCCCTCACTGAGCAAAAAGTCCTCTAAATTGTTGTTGCCAAGAGGAGAATATTTCACATAAATCTCCCCCACAACCCCCACTCTCACCTTGTTTTTTTCACTGACGGGAATGGTGGAAAAGTCGCCGCAGATTTTCTCCATATTTGAGCGCACATCGTTTCGGCTCAATTTCATTCCACTTGTAAACTGGTTCACAAGGTACTCCATACACCTGTTGACCATCTCGTCGGTGTCCCCTTTGGTGAGCTCGTAGGGTCTGGTTTGGTTTGCCAAAAGGACGATTAAATCCCCGTAAACCATAGCGAAAGCTAATTTTACAATCAAGTCTAAGGTAAGCTTAAAACCCGGGTTTTTTTCAAGTCCGGAAACATTTAAGGAGATGACCGGCACCTGCTCCAGCCCCGCTTTTTTAAGTGCCTTGCGCAGAAGGTGAATGTAGTTTGAGGCACGGCACCCTCCCCCTGTTTGGGTGATGAAAAGGGCGACCTTGTCCTTGTCATACTTGCCGCTGTTTATTGCGTTTATCATCTGTCCGATGACCAAAAGCGCCGGGTAGCAGGTGTCATTGTGGACGTATTTCAGCCCTGTGTCCACAATCTCACGCTGGTCTCCCCCCAAGGTCTCGCAGTTGTAACCCTTGGTGGCAAAAATTTTGCGCATCATAGTGAAATGCACGGGCAACATCTGGGGAATGAGTATGGTGTATTCTTTTTTCATCTCTTTGGTGAAGAGGAGACGGCCGTTTTCGTCGTAGGTGAGCTCTGCCATTTATTTTTCCTCCTTTGCTTGCATAGCGGCGATGAGGCTGCGTATCCTGATTTTTACAGCCCCCAAATTTGAGATATCGTCGATTTTAAGCTGGGTATATAGCTTGCCGTGTGTTTCTAAAATACTGCGCAGCTCGTCGGTGGTTATGGCGTCAATACCGCAGCCAAAACTGACTAATTGAATGAGCTGCATATCTTTTTGGGTACATACATACCTTGCCGCTTGATACATTCGTGATTGATAAGTCCATTGATTTAGCACCGTGCGTGCCTCTTTGTCAAGTATGCCCGAAAGTCCGTCCTCGCTGACCACCACAAGCCCGAAAGAGCTTATCAACTCGTCTATTCCGTGGTTTATTTCGGGGTCGACGTGGTAGGGTCTGCCAGCCATAACGATTATTTTATTGCCGTTTAAACGGGCGTAATCTATGTATTCTTTGCACTTTTCGCATATCTCGTCCTTGTAGGCGTGATAGGCAGTAAAGGCGTGTTTGACGGCATTTACCGTCTCTTTTTTGGGTATATTAAACTTTTCAAGAAGGTAATTCGCCATATGTTTTGAAAAATCCTTAGGCTTATGCAGACCCACATAGGGGTCCATAAAGTTGATTTTTACAGCGTCAGGCACGTTCACCGCCAGCAGTTCAGGGTAGTAAGCCACCACAGGGCAGTTGTAATGATTGTCCCCTTTGCCCTCGTCAAAATTGTAGGACATACAGGGATAAAACACGTTTTCTACCCCCATATTTATGAGCGCTTGTAAATGCCCGTGCATCAATTTTGCAGGGTAGCACACAGTGTCTGATGGGATTGTTCGATTGCCTAAGGAGTAGGTGCCACGGTCTGACACAGGGGAGAGCACCACCTGAAAATTCAGCCTTGTGAACAATTCATACCACAGGGGAAGATTTTCGTACATATTCAGCCCGAAAGGCAGACCGATTTTTCCACGGCTGCCGTCTCCCACCCCCACGCCCTCCATAGATTTAAGGCGCTCCAATTTGTACTGATACAGGTTTGGAGTGTTTGATTTTTCCTTGCCTAAGGGTCTTGAGCAACGGTTGCCTGAGATGAATTTTCTCCCTCCGTCAAAATTGTTCACGGTGAGGGAGCAATGGTTTGTACACAGGTTGCAGGTGGTGGGCTTTGCCCCGTGGGTAAAGGATTTTAAACCCTCCAAAGTGAGCAGACTGCTCTTTGATATATGGGAGTCCTGGGCGAAAAGGGCTGCCCCGTAGGCGCCCATAAGCCCTGCGATAGTGGGGCGGACAACCTGTCTGCCAATCTCCTGCTCAAAACTGCGAAGGACGGCATCGTTGAGGAAAGTGCCCCCTTGCACCACTATATTCTTGCCTAAATCGTCGGCATTTGCCGCACGAATAACCTTGTAAAGGGCGTTTTTTACCACTGAAATTGACAGACCAGCAGAGATGTCCTCCACGCTTGCCCCGTCTTTTTGGGCTTGCTTAACATTGGAGTTCATAAAAACGGTGCAGCGGCTGCCTAAGTTGACGGGGGTTTTATCAAAAATACCTAACTTTGCGAAATCGGCTATATCATAGCCCAAAGCCTTGGCGAAAGTCTCAATAAAAGAGCCGCAACCTGAGGAACAAGCCTCGTTCAGCATTATGCTGTCCACCGCTCCCCCACGGATTTTAAAGCACTTCATATCCTGTCCGCCGATGTCGATAATAAAGTCTACGTCGGGCTGAAAATGCTTTGCCGCACGAAGGTGAGCAATCGTCTCAACCAAGCCGAAATCCACGCAAAAAGCGTTTTTAATCAGCTCTTCTCCATATCCTGTCACCCCAGAGGCGACGATTTTTATTTTATCGCCACAGAGGGCGTAAATTTTTTCAAGCTGCTCTTTTACAATCAAAACAGGGTTGCCCTTGTTTGAGTTGTAATAGCTGAAAAGTATCCCCCCGTTTTGTGCCGTGAGGACTAACTTTGTGGTGGTGCTTCCTGCATCTATGCCTAAAAAAGCATCGCCCTCATAGGTGGATATGTCCGCCTTGTCAGTGGTCGCCTTTGCGTGTCGTGCGCAGAACTGCTCATATTCCTCCTCGCTTTCAAAAAGGGGAGGCATTGGATTTGTTATAACATAGTTGCTCACGCTGTTTTGCAATTTTTCAAGGAGCTCTTCATAGGTGGTGGTGGGGTACTGCTCAGCGCAGATTGCGGCGCCTAAAGCGGCGAAAACCTGTGCGTTGTCAGGAAAAATCCCGTGCTCTTCATCAAGCTTGAGAGTTTGGATAAACCTCTCCCTCAGCCCTTTTAAAAAGTAGAGAGGACCCCCTAAAAAGACGATTTTGCCGTCTAACTCTCTGCCTTGGGTCAAGCCTGAGATAGTCTGGTCCACCACCGCTTGAAAAATCGAGGCGGCTATGTCCTCTTTCCTGCCCCCTTGATTTAAAATCGGCTGGATATCGCTCTTGGCAAAAACTCCGCAGCGGCTGGCTATGGGATAGATTTTTTCGTGCTTTAAGCTTAAAAGGTCTAAAGTTTGCACATCTACATTGAGCAAGCTCGCCATCTGGTCGATGAAAGCCCCTGTGCCACCTGCACAGCTGCCGTTCATTCTCTCCTCCAAACTGCCCTTGAAAAAGATTATCTTGGCATCTTCTCCCCCTAATTCAATGACCGCATCGGCATCGGGGATATATGTATTCACAGCCGCCGCCGTGGCGTAAACCTCCTGTACAAAGGGTATTCCTGCCGCTTTTGCCACCCCCAGCCCTGCGCTGCCTGTAATTGTGGCTTTTATATCATTGCCCTTTAACAGCTCGCTCACCGCCATCAGCTGCTCGGTGGCTTTTTCACGCACCTTGGCAAAGTGGCGCTCATAGCTCTGATGAAGAACATTGTTCTCCTGGTCTAATAAAACCACCTTTACCGTTGTGCTTCCGATGTCAATTCCGACTTTTATATTCATCACATTACCTACTTAATTTTCATCAAAACAAAGAATTTGAGAACTATATTTGTTCCCATATATTTATTTATTCTTTTATAATATAACACCTTTAGTGTAAAAATTAGGTGAAAAAATTTGCTTTTCTTACATTTTGTTGATTTTGGATAAATAAGTTAGACACATTTTATTGAAAAAATTGTGCAAAATAACGAAAATGCGCACTAAAAATAATTTTAGATGCACATCTTCGTCCCTTTATATATAGGCGGTAAGGTTACATTTCGGGCTTATCTTTGCTCATAAACAGTGCGGGGATTGAGCACAGGGCGCTTATTCCCACCAGCGTGTAGACAATTCTTGAGATAAGGCCGGCGCTTCCCCCGAACAAAAAAGCCACCAAGTCAAAGCCGAAAATTCCGATAAGTCCCCAGTTTACGCCCCCTATAATCAAGATTACAGAGCATAATGTATAAAACATATTAAAGTCCCCTTTTCATATTTTTAAGCCGATTTTAAAGCTATTATGCACGGTGTTTGGGCTTTTAAACAGAACAGGAAAATATAACCAATACCGCCACAGTTTTCGCTTTAAAAAAGACAAAAAATATGGTAGAATAACCCTAGGTGGTTATCTTACCCGTGATGGGATTACACTCGCCCCTGGATTATTTAATAAAGCAAATAGGCAAATACGGCGGATAAAAGACAGAAACCAAGGAGGTAAAGCTATGCTAAAACTTTTGATAGGCACTGCCGGAACAGGCAAAACCACCCGTGTGATAAGCGAGATAATCGCTCTCGCTTCAAAGGGAGAAAAATGTCTGCTCTTAGTGCCTGAACAATTCAGCAAGACAGGGGAGGCACAGCTTTTTTCAGCCTTAAAAAATACTCAACTTCACCTGGTGAGGCTTTTCAGTTTCACCTCGCTTTTGCGTGATGTGCAGAGCAATCACAGACATTTAAAAGGCACACTCATCTCTGCCGCAGGCAAGGCGGTTATGGCAAAAAGAGCTGTGGACGGGGTTAAAAATCAGGCTTCCTCCTACGCAAAGCGCAGTGGAAATTTAGCTTTCAGCTTTCAATTGAGCAACGCTTTTGACGATTTTAAGCGCAGTGGTTTAGACGGAGAAACACTTTTTCAACTGGCAAAAAAGGCTCCGCAAAAAAATGCCAAGCTTAAAGAAATTTCAATGATATATGCAGAATATTGCGGTTTGATGATGGATAAATTTTGTGATGGGGAGGATTTATTGTCCGACTTGGCGCAAAATTTGCCCCTTGATTACCTAAATGATACCCACGTTTTCGTGGACGGATTTGAGAGCTTCAGCCACGGGCAGTATGAGGTCTTGAAAAATATGCTCCAAAACGCCACAGACGTGAGCGTGACTTTTACCGCCGACACAGTTTATGATGAGACCGGGGGCACGGGTAACTTTTCTTTCACCCAGCAGAGCATAAAACACCTTTTGACAATTGCAAAAAGTGTGGGGGTCAAGGTGGCTTCTCCGGTGATTTTAAAGCAGAGCAAAAGATTTAAAAACTCCCACCTTAAAAACGTGGACAACTTTTTATTGGGGGGGGACAGCCTCAGTACAGAAAAAATACAGGGCGATAAAAACGCTGTTTTCGTCACTGAATTTGAAAATCAATACAGAGAGGTCGCTTTTCTCTGTGCTAAAATAAATACCCTTATAATGGAAGGTTATACATATAATGACATAGCGGTAATCTGTCCCCAGATAGAAAAATATGAAAATCAAATCCAAGAGAGCTTCCATTTGGCAAAAATCCCATTTTTCATAGACCAAAACCGAATAATATCCTCTTCCTCTCCCGTGATGCTTTTTAACAGCATTTTTGAAGTGATGACAAAGGGGCTTAATGCCGACACCGCAATGCCCCTATTAAAAACTCACCTCACTTATTTTGATGATGAAATAATAGATAAATTAGAGAATTATCTTTATATTTGGCAGGATTACAACTTCGATTTTTCGGTGGATTTCACCCTCTCACCCTTGGGCTTAAAGGCAAAAACTCAAGAAAAAGAACAGGCGGAGCTAAAAGAATTAAACACAGTCAGAAAAGAATTATGTAAGATTTTTTCTAAAAACACCAGCGAGAAAAAAGAGGGTAAAGGGGGAGAAATACTAACTTTAGCCTACTTAAATGCCAAAGAATTAAAGGCAGATGAAAAGCTTTTGCAGACGATTGAAGGGATAAAAAAGACAGACGAGAGCTCGGCGGACCTACTCTTTCGCCAGTGGGAGACAGTCATCGGCTGTATAGATGAATTGTACAAGATAATAAATGAGGAGATACTTTCTCCCAAGGACATTTCCGCCCTGTTTATGCTTATGGTAAGCGGTGAAAAAATCGGATTTGCCCCCCAGACACAGGACTGCGTAATGGTCACGGACCCTAAGAGAATGAAGCTTGAAAAGGTGAGGGCGGCGTTTATATTAGGGGCGGCACAGGATATTTTTCCGGCTATAATCTCAGATGACGGGGTTATCTCGGCAATGGACAAAGACTATTTAAAGGAAAATGACTACCCTTTAAAGACGGGTTTTGAAAATCTCTTCAGCTTTGAAAATCTGTATTTTTATAAGGCGCTCACCACCGGGGAGGATTTGCTTTTCATCTCTTGCGCCCAAAAAAACTTAGACACAAAACAGCTTTTCAGCGCCGAAGTTGAAAACTTGCGCACCGATTTAAAACTGCCGTCAGCGGTGGCGGATTTAAGCGAATACGCAATAACAAAAGAATTTTTCACAGAATATTTAAGCGAAATTGTGACAGTCCAAAGCCGTCAGAGCGCCTTAAAACTGTTGGAAGAGCTGAAAATCACCTCTCCACAGATGAAAAAAAGAGAGTTTGTCATAAAAGATTTAGACTACCTTTTACAGTGCTTGGGGCAGAGCATAACCGTCTCGCCCACCGGTGCAGAGAGCTATTTTCAGTGCGAATTTTTGTATTTTATCCAGAATGTTTTGAGGATTAAGCCTCTAGAAAAGGTGGAATTTTCGGCGAGAATAGCCGGAGATTATCTGCATTTTGTCGCCCAAAATGTTATGGAAAAGTACGGGGCAGACTACTATAAGGCGGACTGGGGACAGATTGAGGGGGATATTTCGGCGGCTGTGGAGCAGTTTGTGAAGGAAAATTATCCGCCGGAAATCGCACGGGACGAAAAATTCACCGCCCAGCACGACAATATGCACAAAAATGCCTGTGAGCTTTTGCAATATATTCACTTAGAGCAGAACAACAGCCTGTTTCGCCCTATTGCCTTTGAAGAAAAAATCGGCTTAGGGGGCAGCGTGCCGGCACTAAGTGTAAAAACCGACCAGGGCAAAGGGGTAAATGTGGTGGGAATTTGCGACCGAGTTGACCTTTTCACCGGTGAAGAAAAAAATTATTTGCGGATTGTGGACTATAAAACAGGGGCAAAAAAGTTCTCCTTAGATGATATTTACAATGGACTTTCCACTCAATTACTGCTCTATATGAGCGCACTTTTGGAGGGAAAATTTAAGAATATAGACAATTTAGCGGCAGGCGCAGTGGTGTATCAGCCCTCAGATGCCGCCTATAAATTCGACGATGAGGGGGATTTGTACACCGCAATCGGTATGGCGATAAACAATAAAGAGGTTTCAGGCGCCTTTGACGCCGACGGCAAGGGGCGTTTCGGGGTGATAAAGGGCAAAGAAAAAATTGCGGCGGCACAGGGTGGCACGGTGGTGAGCGAAAAGGTGTTCCAGGTGGTTTTACAGCACGCAAAAGAGAAGATAAAACAGATGGCGCAAGGGGTGTACGGGGGCGAGTTTGACAGCAATCCCTTAGAAAATTCAGATGGATATATGCCCTGCAACTGGTGCCAATTCAACTCAATTTGCCAAAATAAAGACAAAAAACGCAGCTTTGAAAAGAATAATTTTAAAGAAAAAGATGGGGAGGAGGGCTGATTATGGCTACAAATTGGACCAAGGAGCAAAAAGCGGCGATGATGCCCGCTGACCGATTGACGGTTTTGAGCGCAGCCGCAGGAAGCGGAAAAACCACGGTTTTAGTGGAGCGAGCACTCCGGCTTTTATTAGACGAGGACAATCCCATATCCGCCGACAGATTGCTCATCGCCACCTTTTCAAACGCCTCGGCGAGGGAGTTTAAAAACAGGATTGAGAGGGGAATATCCCAAAAAATCAGAGAAAACCCTCAAAATAATTTCATAAAAAAGCAAAAAATCGCCCTACAAAAGGCGGATATCTCCACAATTCACGCTTTCTGCATAAAATTGGTGAGAGAAAATTTTCAGCAGCTTGACCTGTCACTGAATTTTTCTATCTGCGATGAGGCACAGAGCGCCCTCCTCCACGAAAAGGCAATCGAGAGGGCTATGAGCTACGGATACACCCTTCCGAATTTCAAAAAATTGGTGTCATTTTATGGTCGGAGCAGTCAGGACAGCGAGATACGCAAGTTTTTATTGGAGATGAATTATTTCTTTTCCGCTCTGCCTGAGCCTTTAAAAAGGGCGGAGGAGATGAGGGAGAATTATGACGAAAATCTGCCCCTTTCAAAGAGCCCGTGGATAGGCGAAATCATCAAAGGGCTGGAGCAAAAAGCCGATTACTTGGTGTATCTGTCTGAAAGAATGACGAAGTTGTACGAAAAAGCTGATTTTTCCGGCTATGAGGACGGAATTGCAAAGGTGGTCGATTTATCCATAAAAATTAAGGTGTTGACCAAAGGGCAACTTTTTGATGAGCTGTACTCCATATGCTCGGGGACGGCGCTGGCGCTGGGGCGTGCAAAGCCTGCCTGCGAAGATAGCAAAATAATAAATGAGGGCATATATAAAGAATATAAAGCCGTCTTAAAAGAGATGGAAAATGATATAAAGTTTATTGTCGATGGAAGTTTTCAAGAGCATATGAAAGGGACAAAACCCTATATTGATGTGCTTATAGATGTATATTTATACTATCAAAAATGTTTGGCAGAGGTAAAAAAGGAAAAAGAGAGCTACGAATTTTCTGATTTTGAACATTTTGCCCTCAAGCTTTTAAAAAATCCCGATGGCAGTCCAACGCCCTTGGCAATAGGACTGCGTGAGCATTACGAGTATATAATGGAGGACGAATTTCAGGATACAAGCTATGTACAAGATGCGATTTTTACTATGATTGCCCGAGAAAATCAAAAAAATTTGTATGTGGTGGGCGACGTAAAACAGAGCATTTACGGCTTTAGAAAAGCCAGCCCCGAGATATTTTTATCCAAAAGACAGGTGGGAATAGAGGACAAATCTTTGGGTAACACCATATTTTTGCCCCATAATTTCAGGAGCAGCCCATCGGTTATAAGAGGGGTAAACTATATTTTTAATCGGCTTATGACAACTGAGGTGGGAGGGGTTGACTATGCAAAAGATGAATATTTAAAGACGCTGAAAACCGACGATTTCAAAGAAATTGCCCTTAAAATCAACATTTATCAAGATAATGAGGCGGAAAACGTGGCAAAAACCATAAGCCAAATGATAAAATCCGGCTATCAAATCGAAGAGAATGGCGAGCTGCGCTGTGTTAAAAACAAGGATTTTTGTATTCTTATGAGGAACTCTAAAAACTTTACCCGATACAAAAATGCCCTAAAGCAGTTAGGCTGTGAGGCGTTCGTGAAGGACGATGAGCTAATTTTGAAAAAAGCTGAAATCCAAAGCCTTATAAGCATTTTGCGGGTGGTCTCAAACCCCTTGCAGGAGGTATATTTGACGGCGGCAATGTTTGGGGACATCTTCTCTTTTTCCTTAGATGAAATTTTAAAAATACGCACAAAAGATAAAAGCCAAAGCCTCTATAAAGCTTTGGCACTGAGCGATGAAGCAAAAGCAAAGTATATGTTAGGGGTTTTAAAGGACATCACCTGGGCTGCCGATACTTTTTCTGCCGATAAACTGATTGACTATATATGCAAAAAAACAGGATATTATTCTCGTTTAGCCTTCAGTGAGGACGGGGGCGAAAAGAGGGAGAACATACGCTGGTTCATATCCTTTGCAAAAAATTACGCCCTCACATACCAAAGCTCAATACAGGGCTTTGTGCGCTGGATTGATATGTACTTAGCAAGCGGAAAAGGCGGCTCAAGTGATGTGCAAAAGCCTGAAAACGCCGTCTCCATAATGACCATGCACACATCTAAAGGCTTGGAGTACCCCATATGTTTCGTCTGTGGGCTTGCAACAAAATTCAATACAATGGACAGGTCAAAGCACCTTATGTTAGATGTGGAATTGGGGATAGCCACCTATTATAATTCACGCTTTGGGTACAATTATTCCACCATAGGAATACAAGCGTTGAAGAGAAAAAAGACCCGTGAAATGGCAAATGAAGAGATGAGACTGCTTTATGTGGCTTTTACCAGAGCAAAAAATCTTTTGGTTTTGAGCGGAGAGTACAACAGCAGTTTTACCGAGAACACCCTGAAAAAGTTGGTGGCAGGCACGGGTGAAACAGTCAATACATGCGCTATTCAAAGGGGAAATTCCCCTATCCGCTGGGTGATTTCCGCCTTTGCAAGCCACCCGGTTTTAGTGGATAAATTCGGTTTTGGCACCCCTGACCAAGACAGCGCAAGGTGTGGGGATATTGAGTTTTTATCAGATGAAACCCAGGCGGACGGCGCACAGAACACAGTTTACCAGACACCTATTGAAGCAGAAGTGTCCGCCATTGAGGAACATTTTGAATATACTTACCCAAAACTTGCCAAAACTCGACTGCCAATAAAGCTGTCGGTGAGTGAAATTGCAAAAACACCGCCTCCCTTGGTCCTCGCCAGCCCAGATTTTTTAAGGGAAAACAAGGTGACACCGGCGGAAAAAGGCAGTGCAATGCACAGATTTGTTCAGCACTGCGATATTTTGTTGGCACGGGCAAACTTTGATAGCGAGCTGGTAAGGCTGGAAAATTTAGGTCTTGTGGACTCCACGCTTTTGGATATTCAGGCGCTGAAATTTTTCATTGAAAGCCCTGTGGCGGTGAAAATATTAAATGGCGAAAAAGTTTTTGTGGAAAAGGATTTCTTGGTGCCATACAACGCCGGCAAGGCGATGGGGGACAGCGTATACGAAAATGATGAACTTTTGGTGCAGGGAGTTATGGACTGCGTGGTGGTAAATGGCGATGATGTGCTGGTTATTGACTACAAAACAGACAGGGTACAAACTATGCAGCAGCTGAAAGAACGCTACTCCGCCCAGCTTGAGCTCTATCGTTACAGCGCAAAGCAGCTTTTTGAAACCGATAAAGTCGCTTGCCTTATCTACTCTTTCCATTTAAATGATTTTATGGAGTTTTGATGAATAAATTGACGAGTGGGGAACGAAGACAAACGGCGGAATTTGTTTAAAAGTGATTTATCCACGAGAAAAATTTTATGATTTTTGATGAATAAATTGACGAGTGGGGAACGAGGATAAGCGACGGGATTTCTTTAAAGATTATTTTACCGCAAGGAAAACTTTTATGGATTTTTATTGCATAATAGTATAAATATAAAAACTCTGTCAGGACAGAAGAGGAGTGAATTTTTTTGAAAGTATTAATAATAAGCGTGCCACTGGGAAATGGACACACCGCCTGTGCGAAGGCGATAAAAAATCATTTTGACACCATAGATGTGGAGTGCAAAATTTTGGATATGTACGAACATATCGACCCTATGCTAAAAGCCTTCATCGAAAAAGCTTATTATTACACAATGAAATCTGCTATGGCGGTGAGAAATTTGGCAAGCGAAATTTATTATATAAATGAGCAGTCGGAGCCCGAAAGCCATATTTTTTCTTCTTTGCAAAATGAGCTTTTATCCTCGGGATTATACAAATATCTTTTGGATTACGCCCCTGATATCATCATTTGCACCCAAGTTTATGCGGCACAGGTGATAAATGACCTAAAAGAGGACGGAAAAATCCATGCGGTGACCTGTGGAGTTATAACCGACTTCACCGTTCAGACCTATTGGGAGGACACCGCCCATCTGGATTACATAGTCACTTACAGCGAAATGCTGAATATTCAGGCGGCGGCGAGGGGGATAAGCTTAAAAAAAATCCTGCCTTTTGGCATACCCATAGACGATAAATTTTCTACAAAAACAGATAAAGACAAGGCGAGGGAAATTCTTGGATTTGACCGAAAAAAGTTTTGCGTGCTGATTATGAGCGGCGGAATGGGCTATGGAAAAATTGCGGATTGCGTGAAAAAAATCGATGAAAACTTTGCCGATATCCAGTTTGCAGTGGTCTGTGGTTCTAATAAAACCCTATATTCGGATATGGACAAATTGACCACAAAAAATACAATGCACCTGTTTGGATATTCAAATGAGGTGGATTTGCTTATGGACGCCTGCGACTGCATAATCACAAAGCCGGGTGGAATAACCATCAGTGAGGCGCTGGCAAAACAACTGCCTATAATAATGTATGACCCGTTGCCCGGTATGGAGGAAAATAACGTGCTGTTCCTGAACAATATGGGCTGTGCTATCGCCGCCCAGAGGAGTTTTCCCGTTGAGCTTTGCCTTGGAATTTTGCTTTACAGCAAGAGCAGGCTGAAAAATCTGCGTGAGGCTATGGTGGACATCTCAAAGCCAAATGCCACAAGGGATTTGTGCAGATTTTTGATGGATAAATCGGAAAGTTTTGATGTAAATCACAGCAATTGAGCCTTGGAATTTTAAAGGGCTTGTAGCTGTCTTTTAGAAAAAACTTTGAGCGAAAATATATCCATACGATTTTTATTTATATTTACAGACGGCATTTTGAAAAACAGAAAAATGTACATAGTAAGCAAATATAAAGATGTAGGGTAAAAAGGAAAAAGTTTTGATTTTCAGTATTATTTTTTATGGATTTTAAAAATTATCAACCCAAAAAACCTCTTGAAATGCCATTTTAGGCTATTTTCAAGAGGTTTTTTATTGGATTTATTTTATTATGGGATTTCCTAATAAAATTTTAGATTACATTATTGAAATTCAAAATAGGACTTCCGCCGTCAAAAAACGGTTTCCCCAACTATCTTATCGGGTCGAGGTAGGAACTTCCGCCGTCAAAAAGAACGCTTCCCCAACTATCTTATCGGGTCGAGGTAGGAACTTCTGCCGTCAAAAAGAACGCTTTCCAACTATCTTATCGGGGGCGAGGTAGGAACTTCCGCCGTCAAAAGACGGGTTTTCCTACTGCTTACCTATAAAATTTCTATTGCTTTACCCATAAATTTTCTACTACCCACACATTTTTTCTACTGCTTTACCACGGTGAAGGTCGCTTGCTCGCCGTTGATATCCCAGTCCTTGGTGTAGCCCTCGCCTTTTGAAAATTCTATGGACAGGGCAAGGGTGTTTTCTTCTATTTCCGCTGCATTTTTCTTCACTATGTCACAGAGCTTTTCGTCGGCGGTCATATACACTTTTATATGGTCAAGCACCTGAAAATCAGCCTCTTTGCGCATAGTTTGAAGCTTGGAAATAACCTCTCTCACAAAGCCCTCTTCCAAAAGCTGGGGGGTGATATTTGTGTCTAAAGCCACGATTACATTATTGTCGCTGACACTCTCAAATCCCTCGGTCTGCTTGGTTTCGATTAGCAAGTCCTCTGCGGTGAGAACGATGTCTCCCGCCGGAGAAAGGAGGGTTATGGCTCCGTTTTTATCTAACTCCGCCTTGGCTTTTCCACCGTCTAAAGAGGCTAAAAGCGCCTTGACTTCCCCTAATCTCTTGCCGAATTTTGGACCTAAGGTCTTGAGCTGTGGCTTGAAAGTATAGCTGATATATCCGGAGGCATCAGAGATTTCTTCCACGGATTTTACGTTTAATTCCTCGGCGATGATAGCCTCGTAATAATCGTTCAAACGGCGGTCTGCCTTCACATATAAGCTTGCCAAAGGCTGGCGATTTTTAAGGTTTGCGGCGTTTCTTGCGGCACGGCCTAAGGTGGCGATTTCTAAAACCAAGGACATATCTTTTTCAAGCTCGGTGTCTATCCGCTTTGTATCAGCCACAGGATATCGGCAGAGATGAACGCTCACGGGAGCAGTTTTGTCCACGGTGCAGACCAAGTTTTGATAAATCTGCTCAGTCATAAAGGGGACGATTGGCGCAGCTGCCTTTGAAAGGGTAACCAATGCGGTGTACAGGGTCATATAGGCGTTTATCTTGTCCTGCTCCATACCCTTTGCCCAGAAACGCTCCCTGCTGCGGCGGACATACCAGTTGGACATATCGTCCACAAATTCCTGAAGAGATTTTGTCGCCTCGGGTATGCGATAAGCGCTTAAATGCTCGTCGGTATTTTTTACCATTGAGTTTAATCTTGAGAGTAGCCAGCGGTCCATAACAGATAGATTATCATATCCCAAGGTGTGTTTTGTCCCGTCAAACTGGTCTATTTCAGCGTACAGAACAAAGAAAGCGTAGACGTTCCATAAGGTACCCATAAACTTGCGCTGATATTCTACCACCGCTTTATCGTAAAATTTGTTGGGTAACCAAGGGGCGCTGTTGGCACAGAAATACCAGCGAATGGCATCAGCACCGAAGTTGTGAAGAGCGTCAAATGGGTCAACGGCGTTGCCTTTGGATTTGGACATCTTCTGTCCGTTTGCGTCCTGAACGTGACCTAAAACTATGACGTTTTCATAGGGGGCTTTGTTGAACAGGAGGGTGGAGATTGCCAAAAGGGAGTAGAACCAGCCACGGGTTTGGTCAACCGCCTCGCTGATAAACTGCGCCGGAAATTGGCTCTCGAAGAGCTCCTTATTTTCAAATGGATAGTGATGCTGGGCGAAAGGCATACTTCCGGAGTCAAACCAGCAATCTATCACCTCAGGCACTCTTTTCATCTGCTTGCCACAGACCGGACAGGTGATGGTCACGCCGTCGATATAGGGGCGGTGAAGCTCAATGTCGTCGGGACAATTGGGGGACATACTCTTTAACTCGGCGATACTGCCCACCGAGTGCTTGTGTCCACACTCACATTCCCAGATGTTCAAAGGGGTACCCCAGTAGCGGTTTCTTGAAATTCCCCAGTCCTGCACGTTCTCAATCCAGTCGCCAAAGCGGCCTTTGCCTATGCTCTCGGGTATCCAGTTTATAGTTTTATTGTTGCGGACAAGGTCGTCCTTAACATCGGTCATCTTGATGAACCAAGAGTCTCTTGCGTAATAAATTAAAGGGGTGTCGCACCTCCAGCAATGGGGGTAGCTATGCTCAAAAATCGGCGCTTTGAACAATTGTTTGCTCTCACGCAGGTCTTGCAAAATCTTTTCGTCGGCGGTTTTGCAGAACATTCCAGCCCATTTTGTCTCCTTGGTCATCTCGCCCTTGGAGTCTACCAACTGGACAAAAGGCAGATTGTAAGCCTTGCCTACTATGGCGTCGTCCTCACCAAAGGCAGGTGCGATATGGACTATACCCGTGCCGTCTGTTATGGTGACATAGTCGGCGCAGGTGACATACCAGCACTTCTCTTTCGGGCTGACAAAGCGCCACAGAGGTTCGTACTCTTTATATTCCAATTCTTTGCCTGTAAAATGCTCTAAAACCTCATATTTGCCCTCGCCTAAAACGGCATCGCAAAGGGCGAAAGACAGATAGTAAACATTGCCGTCATCGCACTTAACCTTGACATAGTCCACCTGTGGGTTGACGCAGAGCGCCACATTTGAGGGGAGAGTCCAGGGGGTAGTTGTCCAAGCTAAGATAAAGGCGTCCTCATCTTTTACTTTGAACTTGGCGATAGCACTGCGCTCTTTTATGTCCTTGTAGCCTTGAGCTACCTCGTGGCTGGACAGAGGAGTGCCGCAGCGTGGACAATAAGGGACGATTTTAAAGCCTTTGTAAAGCAGACCTTTTTCCCAAATTTGCTTTAAAGCCCACCATTCGCTCTCGATATAATCGTTGTGGTAGGTGACATAGGGGTTGTCCATATCAGCCCAAAAGCCCACAGTGCCTGAAAAATCTTCCCACATACCCTTGTATTGCCAGACACTTTCCTTGCACTTTTTGATAAATGGCTCAAGACCGTAAGCCTCGATTTGCTCCTTGCCATTTATCCCGATAGCCTTCTCTACTTCTAACTCCACAGGCAGACCGTGGGTGTCCCAGCCGGCTTTTCTTGGGACGTATTCCCCTTTCATATTGTGGTAACGGGGAACCATATCCTTGATAACTCTTGTTAAAACATGACCGATATGGGGCTTGCCGTTAGCCGTCGGGGGTCCGTCGTAAAAGGTGTATTTCGCCCCTCCTGCGTTCTGCTCCATAGACTTTTTGAAAATGTCATTCTCTTTCCAAAAATTTTCAACCTCTTTTTCTCTTGCGACAAAATTCAGGTCGGTTGGTACTTTTTTGTACATTTTAAATCCTCCTTCACGGTTTTGTTGCAGTAGATAAAAACAAAAGCCCTCGCCCTATATAAAACAGGACAAGGGCGTAAAACAGCCTTTGTTTAACCACCTATTACAACATACAAAAATATGTCTTTCTTTTAACGGAGAAATACCGGTGAGGCTTAATAAAAAATCTTTCAGCCCACAGCTCGAAAGTGATGTTCGCTTTTTTGCTACCGCCGAACGGCTCACACTGCCCCGTCCTCGCTTTGGTTTCGCAGATAAAAAGCTACTGTCTTTGTCATCGCCTTTAATGTTTGTGTGTGTATATCCACGGATAAAATCAGCGGAGATATATACAATATAAAGAATAATATATTTTAGCAAGGTTGTCAAGGGGAAAGTGAAAAAGTGAAGCCTCAAATATGGCTGTACACCTGTTTTTCTTCCCTCGAAAAGAAGTCTTTTACCTCTTCGAAAACTTCCACCGCCTTGAATTTTATGTTATATTTTTCCGTCTGTATAAAACAGGAGCTGTCCGCATCTTCATATTGGCAGTCCGCAGCGCCTATGCACAGCTCGGGGTATAATACGCACCACCAGTTTTTCCCCTCCCCCTGTCCCAAACGCACGGTGAGGGCTGTGTACTCCCCCTTTGGCATAGTAAAATCTTCATATTCCGTGGTGTCAAAATAAAAGGTTTCCACACTGCACTGCGCCTTGTAAGTTGCCCCCAGCCTCTCCAAAGTGTCGTTTGATATGGCGTTTAACAGGTTGATATTTTCACGGGTGGCGCTCACCGCCTTGGGAAAACTGTCGCTGTCACGATAAATTTCCCCTGATAAATTAAGGATTGCGTCCCTCACATTGAGCTTTATTTGCTGGTCATAGGCATTGTCGGTGGCGGCGATTATGTGCAAGCGCAGGGTGTTTTTGCGCACTTTTTCCGCACGGATATTCACGTCGGCAAAAAAACTGCCGAAAAGGGCAAAAATTAGGGAGAAGAGAAGAACGGTTTCGTATTTTTTCATTTTAAGTACCTCTATGAGTGAATTTTTGTTTTCCACAGCTATTCTTGACCACAGCTGTAAAAATATACCAAAAAATTTCTTTTAAATATCAATAAATTATTATATCCAAAGAGCAAAAAAAGTGTTATAATGATTTCATTCACAAAAATTACCACTAAAGCCACAAAATCAGCGGATAATTACCCTTGACAAGGGGCTTTGAGGGTGGTATACTTGAAAGGCAATAAAGCAGTAACAGTTAGTGTACTCACCTTGCTTCGCTTTAGCGGACGGGTTAATAAGCGTTATCTTTGGCACTTTTTGTGTCAATTGATTGATGAAGTTTATTAAGCACGGACTGTTAGCCCGTGCTTTTAATTTGCTCAAATAAAAATGGAGGTGCTTTATCATTAGTACAAAAAAAGAACTTGACATCAACGGAGAAATTCGTGATAAGGAAATTAGAGTTATCGGTGCAGACGGCAGCCAGTTGGGCGTTATGACCCCCGACACGGCGCTTAAAATGGCAGAGGAAGCAAGCCTTGATTTAGTCAAGATTTCGCCTACCGCCCAGCCGCCGGTTTGTCGCATTATGGATTACGGCAAATTCCGCTTTGAACAGCAGAAGAAAGAAAAAGAGAACAGAAAAAATCAGAAAACAGTTGAAATCAAAGAGGTTCGTCTTTCGCTGAACATCGATATCAATGACTTTAATACCAAGGTTAATCAGGCTAACAAGTTTCTTAAAAATGGTGATAAGGTCAAGGCCAGTATCCGTTTCCGTGGCAGAGAGATGGCTCACTCAAGACTTGGCATAGAGGTTATGGCTCGTTTCGGGCAGGCTGTTGAAGGCGGCGTTATTGAAAAGCCGGCAAAATTAGAAGGCAGAAGTATGCAGATGTTCATTGCCCCGGCACAGAACAAATAAACAGGAGGATTATTTTTATGAAGTACAAAATCAAGACACACACAGGCGCTAAAAAGAGATTTAAGCTGACAAAAAATGGCAAAGTCAAAAGAGGCAAGGCATTCAGAAGCCATATCTTATCTAAGATGTCAACAAAGAGAAAAAGAAACCTTAGAAAAGGCGGATACACAGACAAGACAAACACAGCAGTTATCAAAAAACTGTTACCATACGCATAAATTGTGTAAATTAAGATTGATATTAAAGGAGATATATAATGGCTCGTATTAAAGGTGCGATGATGACTCGCAAAAGAAGAAACAAAACTTTGAAGATGGCAAAGGGCTACTGGGGCGCAAAAAGCAAGCACTTCAAGATGGCAAAACAGCAGGTAATGAAGAGCGGCAACTATGCGTTTGTAGGCAGAAAACAGAAGAAGAGAGACTTCCGTCGTCTTTGGATAACAAGAATTTCATCAGCTGTTAAAATGCAGGGAATGAACTATTCCACATTTATGAACGGTCTTAAGAAGTCAGGCATAACCCTCAACAGAAAAATGCTTTCAGAGATGGCTATCAACGATGCAGCGTCATTTACAAGCCTTGTTGAAATGGCAAAGAAAGCTCTGTAATAAAAGTTTAAAACGCCTTAGCACTTTATGTGTTAGGGCGTAATTTCGCATATGAGTGCAATTTTATCGGCGGTAAGTGGCATTTTGCCTAAAACTGTCGATTATATATTGTACATAATTCTTTATATATAAGGGCAAATGATGATAGATTGCCGCTGAAAGCTTCGGAGGAGAAAACGGTCGGGGTTTTCAAGGGCAATTTAAGGGGATATCACCGATTTTATAGGTGAGTATGAAAGGGAAAATATGTTCAAAGTTATTGAGAGCAAGGACAATCCAAAGGTAAAAAATGCACAAAAATTGGCAAAAGATGCCACCTACCGCAATGAGAGCGGTCTGTTTTTCGCCTCCACCCCAAAGGTTGTTATGGATATTTTGGCAGACGGGTTCACAGCGCAGGAATTATTTTTTATGCACGGTGAATACGATAAATATCAAGAGCGCTTAGAGGGGGAAAATGTCTATATGATAACCGACCCCGTCAGCGATAAATTAAGCGAGGACAGGAACAGCCAGGGGGTTTTCGGAATTTTTAAGATGAGACAGCCCGATGTAAACGCAATTTTTTCATCAAAAAATATTATAGTGTTACAGGACGTGCAAGACCCGGGCAATATGGGGGCAATTATGCGCACCGCCTTGGCGCTGGGCTATGAAAATATAGTGGTGAGTGAAAAATGCGCTGATATATATTCCCCAAAAGTGCTTAGAAGCTCTATGTCCGCCAGCGTGAAACTCAATGTGATGAAGGTGAGCGACGTGGCGCTTTTTGCAGAGGATTTAAACGAAAGAGGCTTTGCCACCATCGCCTCCTGTCTTGAAAATTCTTTGGAATTAGGCAGCGAGATCATCTCACAGCCCAGGGCGATTTTTATTGGCAATGAGGGCAATGGGCTGTCAAATGAAGTGATAAGCGCCTGTAAATACAAGGTAAAAATACCTATGAGCAACAGGATAGAATCTTTAAACGCCGGAGTTTCAGCGGCGATTTTAATGTGGGAGTTTAAAAAATAATGGACGAATATAATATTTGGCTGAGTTACGCAATGGGCAGCAACTGTGCGAACGCCCAGCAGATAATAAGCTTGGGTTTTAGTCCAAAAGAGATTTACGAAAATCGAAAAAGGCTTATAGACTACGATGTTTTCACCAAAAAACAGATGGAAAAAGCCTTGAGCACAAAATTGGAGACCGCCCTTGTCATATCGCAAAAGCATAGAGAAAGAGGGATAATTTCCATAAATTACACCGACGAAACCTATCCCACAAGATTTGTCGGGGTATCAAAAGCGCCACTTGTCCTCTATTGCAAGGGGGATATAAGCCTTTTACAGAGTGAAAAAACCGTGGGTAGCATCGGCACAAGACACCCGGACAGGGACGGCGAGGCAATCTGCCAGGGCATAGTGCGTCCGCTGGCACAGAGCGGTGTGGTGATAGTCAGCGGTTTAGCTCAAGGGCTGGACGGTGCTTCCCACCGAGCCTGTCTTGCAGTAGGGGGCAAAACCGTGGCATTTGTGGGGGTGCCTTTGGACAGGTGCTACCCTGCGGACAACAGGGGCTTACAGGAAGAAATTTTCGCCAAAGGGCTTGTGGTCAGCGAATATCCTATGGATTGGTATTTCCGCAGTCCGTTTTTCTTAGAGAGAAACAGACTTATCGCCGCCTTGAGCGACGTGATTTCCATAGTACAGGCAAAGGCGCACAGCGGTACTCTTGCCACGGCAAAGATAGCTATGGAGCTAAATAAACCTGTATTTGTGGCGCCGGGCAGGGTGATGGACGAAATTTATGAGGGGACAAACCTACTGCTCTCAAGGGGAGAGGCACGGGTGGTGATAAATTCTAAGGATATTTTAAACGAATTAAAGATTAAAGAAACCAAAACCACCGTGGCAAAAGCGGAGACCTCAAAGCTCTCACAGAGCGAACAGAAGATATACGGCTGTTTTAAGGGTGGGGCGATGTCCACAGCCCAGCTTATAGAAGAGAGCGGATTTTCTTCAGCAGAGCTGAAAAGAACCCTCACCTTACTTGAGATGGAGGGGCTTATAAAGATGCAGTCATTAGGGGTCTACAAAAAGGTGAAATAATTACATCAACGGCTCAAGCCGCTTTTGAAAGGCGCCTCGGGATAGTTTATTAAAAGGTGAAATAATTACCCCAACGGGATTTTTTATAAAATTACAGGGAAAATATATTTTTTAGAGCTGCGGCTTTAAAACGTCACACAAGGAGAGATTATGTCTAAATTGGTCATTGTGGAGTCCCCCGCAAAGGCAAAAACAATCAAAAAATATTTGGGCGAGGATTATAATGTCATCGCCTCAATGGGTCATATCCGTGACCTGCCAAAGGGGCAAATCGGCATAGATATCGAGAACAATTTCAAGCCCAGATACATCAATATTCCGGGAAAATCTAAGCTTATAAAAGAGCTGAAAGATTTGAGCCAAAACAGTGAAACTGTCTATTTAGCCACTGACCCTGATAGAGAGGGCGAGGCTATCTCCTGGCATTTGGCGCATATTTTAAAGCTGGACACCACCCAAAAAAATCGTGTCACCTTTGGTGAAATCACCAAAAAAGGAATAACCGAGGGTATGGCAAACAAGCGCACCATAGATATGGATTTGATAAACGCCCAGCAGGCAAGGCGACTTTTGGACAGGCTTGTGGGATACAAGCTCTCCCCGTTTTTGTGGGAGAAAGTCAAGGGGGGATTGTCCGCCGGTAGGGTGCAGTCGGTAGCGGTAAAGCTCATTGTGGACCGCCACAGAGAGGTGGAAAGCTTTATCCCCTTAGAATACTGGAACATTGACGCCAATTTGGCTTTACATGGCTCGGTTAAGAGATTAAAGGCGAGATATTTCGGCTCAAACGGCGAAAAACGCACGGTGAATAACGAGATTGACGCTTTGCAGATAAAAAAAGAGAGCGAAGAAAGCCCTTTTATAATTGAAAAAATAAATAAAGGCGAGAGAAAAAAGACACCTGCTCCTCCTTTTATCACCTCCTCCTTGCAACAGGAGGCAAGCCGTAGACTGGGCTTTACAGCCCTCAGAACTATGCGTGCCGCCCAAACTTTATACGAGGGTATCGAGGTGCAGGGGTATGGCTATCAAGGTCTCATAACCTATATGAGAACCGACTCTCTGCGTGTGAGTGACGAGGCGGTTCTTGCCGCCAAAGATTTTATAAAATCAAAATATGGCGAAGAATATGTGCCAAATTATAAGAGAACCTACAAGGCAAAGATGAACTCTCAAGATGCCCATGAGGCTATCAGACCCACAAATATAGGCATTACCCCTGACATAGCTTATTCCTCTCTCACAGGAGATGTGGCAAAATTATACAAGCTTATCTGGGAGAGATTTATGGCTTCTCAGATGGCAGACTGTCTCCAAGAGACGGTAAATGTGGACATAAAAGCAGGGGCTCATCTGTATAAAGCGTCGGGTTACACCGTGATTTTTGAGGGCTATACCGCCCTTTATGAAGAGCAGACCGACGAGAAAAAAGAGAAAGAGACCGCCTTGCCCCCCTTGGAAAGCGACACCCAGCTCAAGCTCAAAGAGATTGAGGCGGAGCAGAAATTCACCCAGCCGCCCTCGGAGTACACCGAGGCGACGCTGATAAAAGCTTTGGAAGAAAACGGCATCGGTCGCCCTTCCACCTATGCGCCCATAATCTACACCATAACCGAGAGGGGATATGTGGAAAGAGCGGCGAAAAAGCTTGTCCCCACCGCCTTGGGTTTGACCATAAACAATATTTTGGAGACCCAGTTTGCCAACATCGTCAACGTGCAGTTCTCCGCCAATATGGAGAGCAACCTTGATAAGGTGGAGGAGGGCGAAAAGGAGTGGACCAGCGTATTGAGCGAATTTTATGCCATATTCAGCCACGATTTAGAGCAGGCGCAGGAGAATATGAAGGGGCAAAAAATAAAGGTGCCGGAAGTTATGACAGACGAGGTCTGCGAGATTTGTGGTAAGCCTATGGTGATAAAAAGCGGAAAATTCGGCAAGTTTATGGCTTGCAGCGGTTTCCCCGAGTGTAAAAACACCAAGCGCATTGTTAAGTACGCAAAGGGTAGTTGCCCTATCTGCGGTGGAAAAATTCTCACCCTCACCAGCAAAAAAGGCAGAATTTTCTACGCCTGTGAAAACTCGGCTGGGTGCAAATTTATGAGCTGGGAAGAACCAACGGACCAGCTTTGCGAGAGCTGTGGCAGCACTATGTTTAAAAAATCCACCAAGGACTCAAAGCCCCACTGCATAAAAGAGGGCTGTCCCAACTGCACTGTGACAGAAAGACCAATCAAAAAAGCAAAACCACAGGAGGCAGAGGGCAAAGCTAAAGCAGAGCCTAAGGCAAAGGCAGAACCTAAGGCAAAGGCGGAGGGCAAAGCAAAAGCAGAGCCTAAAGCGAAAGCAGAGCCTAAAGCGAAAGCAGAGCCTAAAGCGAAAGCGGAGCCTAAAGCTAAGGCGGAGCCTAAAGCTAAGGCAGAGGGCAAAGCGAAAGCAGAGGGCAAAGCGAAGGCAGAGGGTAAAGCGAAAGCAGAGCCTAAGGCAAAGGCAGACCTAAGGCAAAGGCGAGGGTAAAGCGAAAGCGAAAAAGTCCACAGGTGAAAAAACCGAAAAAACCACTAAAAAATCAAAGGCGACAGATACGGAAAAAGAGTAATTTATGAGTGATATAAAAAAAGTAAAAATAATCGGCGCAGGTCTTGCCGGCTGTGAGGCGGCGTATTTTTTGGCGGAGCGTGGGGTGAACGTCACCCTCTATGAGCAAAAACCCCTGAAGTTTTCTCCGGCGCACAAGAGTGAAAATTTTGCGGAGTTAGTCTGCTCCAACAGCTTAAAAAGTATGAGGGAAGATTCTTCACAAGGTATGCTTAAAAATGAGCTGAAGCATTTTGGCTCCATAGTTTTGAGCGCCGCATATGAGTGCAGTGTGCCAGCAGGCGGTGCTTTGGCGGTGGACAGGGATATTTTCAGCCAAATTATTACACAAAAAGTTAAAAACCACCCCAATATTACAATATGTTATGAAGAAGTCACCTCTATTGAGCCCGATTGCCTCACCATAATCGCCACAGGTCCGCTGACCGGCGGTGATTTGTACGAGAATATCAAGGCAATTTGCGGTGAGGGTATGTCTTTTTACGATGCCGCCGCACCTATAATTATGGCGGACAGCATTGATATGGACAAAGTTTTTGCCGCTTCACGCTACGACAAAGGGGAGGCGGATTATATCAATTGCCCCTTTAACAAGGCGGAATATGAGGAGTTTTACACCCAGCTCTTAGGCGCACAGAGGGCGGAGTTAAAGAGCTTTGAAGAAAATTTGACGGTGTACGAGGGCTGTATGCCAGTGGAGATTATGGCACAGCGTGGGGCGGACACCCTCCGCTACGGACCTATGAGACCGGTGGGTCTCATAAACCCAAAAACGGGTCATCGCCCTTGGGCGAACGTCCAGCTCCGCAGTGAAAACGCAGAAAAAACTATGTATAACTTGGTGGGATTTCAGACCAATTTAAAATTTGCCGAGCAAAAACGAGTTTTCGGTTTGATACCCGGGCTTAAAGATGCCCTCTATGTAAGATACGGCGTGATGCACCGCAACAGCTTTATCAATTCTCCCAAAGTTTTAAACCCCACCTTGAATTTAAAAAATCAGCCAAACATTTATTTTGCAGGGCAGATAACAGGCACAGAGGGCTATATGGAAAGTGCTATGTGTGGGCTTTTGGCAGGATATTTTGTCTGGTGTGCCTTAAACGAAACTCAGGCGGAGATACCTCAAAACACCACCATAAGCGGCGCTTTGCTCAGATATATCACCACCGAAAACAAGGATTTTCAGCCTATGGGCGCCAGTATGGGCATACTCCCACCTCTGCCCGAGCAGGTGAGGGACAAGCGTTTGCGGTATTCACTTTTAAGCCTTAGGGGCAAAGAAGCCATAGAAGAAATCGCACTTTAAAAATAAAATCGAGGATTTTTCTCTCTCTAAAATGAGAGAAAAATCCAAAAAAAAATAATCTTGTAAGGCTGATTGCTTTACAGAATTTATAGTTTATCAAATGGTTTTGATTTGGTAAAATATAAATTTTACCGTAAAAGATAAAATATTTATATATAATATGATAAAAATATATTATAATACAGTGTGGAAATTATTCCTTCAAAAATTGAAAGGGAGAGAGATATGAAGATTATATTAGATGCTTTCGGGGGAGATTTAGCCCCATTAGAGCCTCTCAAAGGGGCGCAGCAGGCAGTGGCGGAGTTAGGCGTGGAGATATTGGCGGTAGGCGATGTAAAAACTATGGAAGCTTGCTGTAAAGATAATTCCATTGACACCAAAAATATAACATTCAAACAGGCGAGCGACGTTATATCCATGCACGATGAGCCTATGGACGTGGTTAAAAAGCGCCCAAATTCCTCTATGCATGTGGCTTTGAAAGCGCTGGCGGAGGGCGAGGGGGACGCCTTGGTCTCGGCGGGCAGCACGGGGGCTCTGCTCATGGGAGCCACGTTTATAACAAAGCGGATAAAGGGCTGTAAAAGACCGGCTTTGGCATCTGTTCTCCCCTGTGAAAATCCCAGCGGAGTTATGCTTATAGACAGCGGTGCAAACGCAGAAATTCGCCCTGAAATGCTCAATCAATTCGGCATTATGGGCTCTGTCTATATGGAAAAAGTGGCAGGTCGCACCCATGCAAGGGTGGCACTTTTAAACAACGGGGTGGAGGCGAGCAAGGGCCCACAGACCCACCGAGATGCCTATCTGCTTTTGCAGGGGAATAAAAATATAAATTTCATCGGCAATATTGAGGCGAGAGAAATCCTCAGCGATATGACCGACGTGATTGTCGCCGACGGATTTTCAGGCAATGTGGCGCTGAAAGCCAGCGAGGGAGCAGCGGCTTTTATGAACAAGCAACTTAAAAATATGTTCAAAACAAGCTTAAAAACCAAGGTCGCCGCTCTGCTTATGAAAGACCAGCTGAAGCAGTTTAAGGCAAAATTAGACTACACCGAGTACGGCGGTTCACCTATTTTGGGCGTCTGCCAAGGGGTGATAAAAGCCCACGGTTCAAGCAATGCCAAAGCCTTTAAAAATGCCATAAAACAGGCAAAAATATATGCCGAAAATGACGTTTCAAACCTTATCGCAGCACAGCTTGCCCTGGAAGAGGAGATTTAAATGGAAGATTTTGAAAAAAATATAAAGTACAGCTTTAAAAGCAAAGAATTATTGCAGTTGGCGCTGACCCACTCCTCCTTTGCCAACGAGAGCAAGGATATTGTAAAATATAATGAGAGATTGGAGTTTTTGGGGGACGCTGTTTTACAGCTTATCACCAGCGAAAAACTCTACAACGAAAACCCCACTATGCCCGAAGGAAAAATGAGCAAGCAACGGGCGGCATTGGTGTGTGAAGATGCCCTGGCGCTCTATTCAAAGGATATAGATTTAGGGGATTTTATCCGCCTTGGCAAGGGGGAAGAGACCACAGGGGGCAGAAACAGACCCTCCATACTCGCCGACGCTTTTGAGGCGGTCATCGGGGCGATATTCTTAGACGGTGGAATGGAAAAAGCAAAGGCTTTCGTTTTGATGTTTGTGGACGAGGCGCACCTTTCTTTACAGGATTTTAAGACCCTTTTACAGGAGATTATCCAAAAAAATCCGGGGGAGAGATTGAGCTATGTGGTCAAGGGCGAGAGCGGACCGGACCACGACAAGAGCTTTGTTGTGGAAGTAAAACTCAACTCCAACATAATAGGCACTGGCAGTGGCAAGAGCAAAAAGCAGGCGGAACAAGCCGCCGCAAAAGAGGCTTTGGCACTTATGGGATATAAGAATTAGAGCGCTGAGAGATGTGTGACTTGTACAGAAAAGTGAATTTTTACGCTGGGAATGAAAATTTTTTCTTATAGAAAATGTGGGTGGTTTATATTTTGAGCAGGATTTTCTCCATATGAAATGTGGGTTTTTATATTGAAACAAACTTTTTTATAGTGAGACAGGTTTTTCTCTATATAGAGTAAAAATTTTTAGCAGTAAAATAAACTTTCTCCATATGTAATGTGACTTTCTATATTAAAAACAAATTTTCTCTAAATTAAAACAGGTTTTTCAGGGCGGATATTTCAAAGGAGTCGGCGATGGACAAGCATAAAAATTTATCAATATTTGTCCCCCACGAGGGCTGTCCCAATCAGTGCAGTTTTTGTGACCAAAAAAAGATAAGCGGCACCCAAAATCCCCCCACATCACAAGAGGTGGCGGATTTGTGCGAGGAGTTTTTGCCAAGAGACCAAGAGGCTGGCAAAAGCTATGAAATCGCCTTTTTCGGCGGCAGTTTTACCGCAATTGACAGGGGATATATGCTGTCTCTTTTGCAGGCGGCATACCCTTTTGTCCAAAGTGGCAGGGCTTTTGGCATACGAGTTTCCACAAGACCAGATGCCATAGATGAGGAAATTTTAGGGATTTTAAAGGAATACGGCGTGAGCAGTATTGAACTAGGGGCGCAGAGTATGCAAGATGAGGTGCTGCAATTAAATCTTCGTGGACACAGCGTTCAGTCGGTTTTCACCTCTTCACAGCTCATTAAGGCACAGGGATTTTCTCTGGGCTTGCAGATGATGACGGGGCTTTACGGGCAGAAAAATTATATGGCATACGCCATTGATACGGCAAAAAAGTTTATCCAAATTCGCCCTGACACGGTGAGGATTTACCCCACCATAACTTTAAAAGACACCCTTTTGGAGCAGCTTTATTCACAGGGGCTGTACACTCCGCCCACCTTGCAGGAGAGCGTTAAAATCTGTGCAGTGGTCGCCGAGATGCTGCGCAAAGAGGGGATAAAAATTATAAAATTAGGGCTTCATGCCGACGTGAGCTTAGAAAACGGAATGGTGGCAGGGCCTTACCACCCGGCTTTCAAAGAGCTTGTAGACAGCCGTATCTGCCTTGAAAAACTCACGGAAATTCTTTCCAAAAAGCCTGTGGGAAGTTACACCATAGGGGTGGGGACACGGTTTTTGTCCCAAAGTATCGGGCAGAAAAAATCAAACGTGGAAGCGCTGGATAAACTTGGTTACAAAGTAAAATTTATGGCAGATAACACACTTTTGTGTGGTGAATATAAAATATTAAGTGAGGATAAACAGTGTATTTAAAAGCAATTGAGCTTCACGGCTTTAAATCTTTCCCAGAGAAAACACGCATAGCTTTTGAGCCCGGAATGAGTGCGGTAGTGGGCCCTAACGGCAGCGGAAAAAGCAATATAAGCGACGGAATACGCTGGGTTTTAGGCGAGACTAGGAGCAGCCAGCTCCGTGGCAGCGGCAAGATGGAGGACATCATTTTCGGCGGCACTCAAAAAAGAAGCCCTATGGGCTTTGCCAGTGTCAGCCTTATTTTGGACAACTCCGAGAGAAGCTTTGATTTGGACAAGGACGAAATCGCCGTGACCCGAAAGTATTATCGTGGCGGCGACAGCGAATACTACATAAACGGCGCAAGGGTGAGGCTGCGTGATATCTACGAGCTGTTTTTAGACACAGGTCTTGGAAAAAACGGTTATTCAATCGTGGGACAGGGCAAAATCAGCGAGATTGTCACCGCAAAACCCGAGGGCAGACGTGAAATTTTTGAAGAGGCGTCGGGGATTGCCAAGTTCAGATACAAAAAAAATGAGGCGGAAAAAAGCCTTTCCGGGGCGCAGGACAACATCACAAGGCTGTCTGATATTTTGATAACCTTGGAGAGCCGTGTGGAGCCCTTAGAAAAAGACAGCAAGAAAGCCAAGGAGTTTATCGCCCTCTCTCAAGAAAAAAAGGGAATGGAAATCTCCCTTTGGCTGGGGACGATTGACCGTTCAAAGGCGCTTATGGGGGAGCAGCAGAGAAAAAAGGAGATACTCACCGAGGATTATGACGCCGTCCAAAGACAGCTTGTCCAAAGCGAAGAATATTTAGAAAAACGCTATCTTGAGGCAAACGCCCTCCTGACAAAAAATGACGAGAACGTGGCGCTTATGCGGGATATCCAGCAGGAGATAAGCGAGAGGGCATCGCAAAAAGCCGTGCTTGAAAGCCAGATAGCCTATAACACACAGCAGATAAATGCCCTACAAATTGAGATAGAAAATTTTGATGAGCAGAGCAATGCCTCGGGCGGTCAAAGGCAGGCGGCAGAGCAGGAGCTGTCTTTACTCCTGTCTCAAATTGAGGAAGAAAAACAAAATCAAGAGAAAATTGAAGGGCAGATAGATGAGCTGTCCGAAAAACTAAGGCAGGCTGACGGAGAAAAAGGCAGGCTTATAGGAGAAATAAATTCTAACCAGAGGGACTTGCAGGACGAAAAAATCCAGCTCCATGGGCTCTTCACACAGGAAGTTTCTCTCAATGAAAGCCTTGAAAAAGCCTTAGAAGAAAAGGAGAAAGCCGCCGGTTATTCATCACAGGTGCAGGGACAGGTGGCGGATTTAGAGGAGTTTATCAGCGGAGCACAGGAGCAGATAACCTCCCACCAAAATATAAAAAACGGGCTTGCAATGAAGCAGGGGGCAGTGAACAATCGCCTTTTACAGGCGGCGGAGGCACTGCGTGCAAACGGGGCAAAGCAGACGGAAATAAGCGGAAAAATCCGTCTTTTAAGCGAGCTTGAAAATAATATGGACGGTTTCGCCCAGAGCGTCAAAGCGGTTTTAACCCAAGGGAAAAACGGTGCCTTAGGGGGTATTTTAGGCAGCGTGGCACAGCTTATTTCAGTGGAAAAAGGCTATGAGACCGCCGTGGAAATCGCCCTGGGCTACGCACTTCAAAATGTGGTGGTAGAAAATGAAATCAGTGCAAAAAGAGCCATTGAATTTTTGAAAAACAACAGGGGCGGACGTGCTACATTTCTGCCTTTGGACACCATAAAACCCTCTCATTTCAGCGAAAAACTCCCACCTGATGCCAAGACGGCGGACAGCGTGATAACCTGTGAGGGACGATATAAAAATATCATCTCAAACCTCCTTGGCAGGACGATTATTTCACAGGATTTAAACAGCGCCTCCACCTTGGCGAAAAGCTTGGGGTACAGATACCGCATAGTCACCTTGGACGGGCAACAAATCAACTCGGGGGGCTCTTTTACAGGGGGCTCTGTGAGCAAGAGCGCAGGTCTTTTCACCCGTAAGGGCGAGATTGAGGAGCTGAAAATTCAGCTTCAAAATTTGAAAAATCAACTGCCGGAGATAGAAAAATCTCAGGGAGAAGTGCAAAATTCACTGGATTTGCTCAACAGCCAAATCGCCGGTTGCCAGGCGGAGATAGCTCAATTAAATGAGGACAGGATAAATGCGGAGCTGGAAAAGGCAAAGCAGGAGCAATTGTTAAAACAATATCAATCCGCCTATACAATTCAGAGCGGAATAGCCGAAAACGCCGTCTCGGCGCTTAAATCCATAGAGGAAAAGAGGGGCGAAATCTCGGGCAAAATCACTGCCTGTGAAGAAAAAATCACCCTCCTTGATGAAAAATTAAGCGGTATGGGGCTGGAGGGCGATGACTTTGTGGGCGAGCAAAACCGCTTAACTAAGGAGCTGCAAGAAATTAAACTGAAAGCGGTGAGCTTGGACGGGCGTGTTCAGCTCCAAAAGAGCCTACTTTCTCAGATAGATTTATTAAGGCAGTCCCAGCAGCTCCGCCGTGATAAAATGCAGGCGGATATGGATTTTGCCAGGGCGGACACGGCTGAAAAAGAAGGGCAAATAGCTCTGCTTTTAGACCAAACAGCTCTTGCAAAAGAGGAGATAAGGGCAAAAGAAGAGGAAAATAAGGGCTTTATCGCCTTGAGAATGGAAATTGAGGGGGAGAGAAATCAGATAAATTCCTCCAACAAACGCCTGTCTATGGACAAGGAAGAACTCTCACGGAAGTTAGCGCAAATCAGCGAGCGGATAGATGCCATGGAGAGCTCTTATGATGAAATCATCACAAAGCTCTGGGAGGAGTACGAGCTGACGGTGCAGACGGCGAGACCTTTCCTCATTGAGGTGGCGGACGAGGGGCAGATGAAGCGTGATTTATCCGCCGTGAAGAGCGCCATAAAACGCCTTGGAAATGTGAATTTAGGGGCGATTGAGGAGTACAAAGAGGTGTTTGAAAAATACACCTTCCTGAAAGGTCAACTCTCGGATTTGGAGCAGAGCAAAAATCAGCTCACCAAGCTCATAACCTCCTTGAACGGGGAGATGAAAACCCTCTTTAACCAAAGTTTTGAAATCATCAACAATAAATTCGGCACAATCTTCGGAGAATTGTTCGGCGGCGGCAGCGGAAAATTGGTTCTCACAAATCAAGAGGACGTGCTCTCCAGCGGCATAGACATTGTGGTCAGCCCACCGGGCAAGGTGATAAAAAGCCTGATGGCGCTCTCAGGCGGTGAGCAGTCTTTGGTGGCTATTGCGCTGTACTTTGCGATTTTGGAGCACAATCCCTCGCCATTCTGCGTTTTGGACGAGATTGAGGCGGCGCTGGACGATGTGAACGTGGTGAGGTACGCAAATTATCTCCACAGAATTTCACAGCACACCCAGTTTATCGTCATCACCCACCGACGTGGCACAATGGAGGCGGCGGACGTCCTGTACGGGGTCACCATGCAGGAGGACGGCATCTCAAAATTGCTTAAATTAGATGCCTCAAATCTGTCGGCATCACTTATAAATTAGGAGGAAAAAATGGGTTTATTTGAAAAATTGGGCTTTGGGCTCAAAAAAACAAAATCGGGAATTTTCGACTCCATAACAAAGGCTATAATCTCATCTCCCATAACCGAGGAGACCTACGATGACCTTTTGGATAGGCTTATTCTGGCGGACGTGGGCTATGAGACGGGGGAATATCTGTGCAGTGAGCTGAAGCAGAGGGTCAAAAGGCAAAAGGTGAAGAGCGGACAAGAGGCGGTTGCTCTGCTTGAAGAGATAATAAAAGAGCTTCTGTGCGCCGATGAAGAGCTGAACCTGTCTGGCAAGCCGGCGGTGATTTTGGTCATCGGGGTGAACGGGGTGGGCAAGACCACCTCCATAGGCAAATTGGCAAACATATATAAATCCCAGGGTAAAAAAGTGCTTTTGGCGGCAGGAGATACCTTCCGTGCGGCGGCGGCAAGCCAGCTAAACGAGTGGGCACTGCGTGCTGATGTGGACATTTTGATGGCACAGGAGGGGGCTGACCCCTCGGCGCTTACCTTTGACGCAGTGAAAAAAGCTGAAGATGAGGGATATGACATAGTGATTTGCGACACGGCAGGCAGACTTCACAACAAGAAAAATCTTATGGCGGAGCTCTCAAAAATAAAGCGTGCCATAACCAAAGCCAGCGAAAAAGCAAGCGTGGAGACACTTTTGGTCTTGGAGGCGGTCACGGGGCAAAACGCCATAAGCCAGGCAAAAGAGTTTATCTCTGCGGCACAGGCGACGGGCATTATCCTGACAAAATTAGACGGCACCGCCAAGGGCGGCAGTGTTATTTCTATAAAGAAAAACCTGGGTATCCCCGTGCGCTTTGTGGGCGTGGGAGAGGGAATAGACGATTTGATGAGCTTTGACGGGGCGGTTTTCGCCAAAGCTCTGCTGAACACAGATGAGGGGAATATATGATTTTTGCACTCGCCACAAACAATCCGAAAAAGTTAAAAGAGATACAGAGAATATTAGGCGCTTTAGGCCACAGCGGCAAGAGCCTTGACCAATTGGGTATAAGCATAAACATCTTGGAGGACGGCACCAGCTTTTCCGAGAACGCCGTCATAAAAGCAAGGACTATCGCCAGAATGTGCAAGCTTCCCACCATAAGCGATGACTCCGGCTTAGAGGTGGATTTTCTCCACGGACAGCCGGGGATTTACACCGCAAGATATGCGGGCAACCACCCCACGGACGATGAAAATATCGACAAGCTTTTAAATGCCTTAAAAGGGGTGGAAAAAGAAAAACGGACGGCACGTTTTGTCTCCTGCGTCTGCCTTTATATCCCCAGCTACGAAAATATCGACCAAGAGAGCCGATTTATCGTCTGCCGAGGGGAGTGTGAGGGCTGGATAGGCTTTGAGCGTGAGGGGGAGGACGGTTTTGGCTACGACCCGATTTTTATGGTGGGGGATAAAAGCTATGCACAGATGCCAGCCGACGAAAAAGACTTAATCAGCCACCGTGGCATAGCTATGAGGAAGTTAGAAAAAGAGATGCAAAAGCTCAAGTTTTAAGTCTTTTTAAGCTTATATCAAATATAAGGCTGATAACATAAAAAATACAAAATATTATGGTAATATTACCAAACAACATTATTTTCAAAATAAAAGGAGAAAATATGCTTACATCAAAGCAGAGAGCGTTCCTGCGTGGACAGGCGCAACACATAGATACAATTTTTCAGGTGGGTAAACAGGGCGTGGGCGAGGAGTCCATCGGGGCGGTTAAAGACGCATTAGAGGTTCGTGAGATTGTAAAATGCAGAATTTTAGATACCTGTCCATATTCGGCAAAGCAGACCGCAGAGCTTTTTGCAGAGCAAATCGGCTGTGATTGCGTTCAGGTCATCGGTTCAAAATTTGTGCTTTTTATGCAGAAGAAAAAAAATTCAAAGTTTGATTTAAAAAATTTGACCACAATTTAGGTCTTTTTTCAGATAAAATCGGGGGTGCTTATGGACATTTTACTTTTTGGCGGAGCTTTTGACCCCGTCCATTGCGGTCATATAAACATTTTAAAATCCGCTATGGAATACAAAAATTTTGATAAAATCATTGTGATGCCCACCGGCACTCCCGGGCATAAAAATAGCTGTAAAGCGCCCTTTGCCCTTCGCAAAAAGTTTGCGGAGTTGAGCTTTTGTCCCTTGAGCGACAAGATTGAGGTGAGCGATTTTGAGGGGGAGAGCAAAGAAAAAAGTTACAGTTATCTCACCGTGGATTATTTAAAAAGTAAATACCCTGATGGGAATATATATTTTTTAATCGGTTCAGACAGCGCAATCCTCTTTTCAAAATGGAAAAACTGGCAGTATCTTTTGAAAAATGTAAACCTTTTAATCTTTTCAAGGGATTTAAAGGACGAAAAGCAGGTGGCTGCTGGGGTGGAATTTTTAACATCTCAAGGGGGAAAATGCTGTCAGGTCAAAGCCCATATCACCCCTGTGTCCTCCACTTTTTTAAGGGGCGAGATTGGGAAAAATTGTGATGTTGGCGAGTTTTTAAACCCAGAAGTTTGGCAGTATATCCAAAAATATCACATCTATTCTGCCGATTATTACGAAAGAAATATTGGCACGGCAAGGGCTTTAGTCCCACTTTTGCTGAAAGAAAAAAGGGCAAGCCACACTTTCAATGTGGAAAAATTGGCGGTGGAATTGGCACACAGATACTCCCTTTGCGAAAAAAAGGCGAGGCTTTGTGCGCTTCTCCACGATATAATGAAAGAGGCAGATGAAGATATTTTGTTGCACCGTGCCTACCAAAGTGATATAATTAATAAAATACCCGAAAAGCCTCTGCCACTGCTTCACGGATTTGCCGCCGCCGATTACGCCATGAAAGAGCTTGGGATAACCGATGGGGAAACCCTGTGGGCTCTCAGAAGTCACACCTGTGCCCGTGTGGGTATGTGTGATATGGAAAAGGTTATTTATTTGGCGGATATGCTCTGCGAAGAGCGGGATTTTGCCCAGAAAGACTATCTGTTGTCCTGTACCTTTAAAAATCTTGATTTCGCAATGAAAGAGGCGTTAAAAGCCTCGATTTCTTGGATTTCATCAAAGGGTGGCAGGGTGGACAGGGACAGCGTTGATGCCCTTGAATATTTTGAGGGCTTATAAAATTGGGAGATATTATCAGATGAGTGAGCAAAAGAAAAAAGTCATCAAGAAGAAAAAATTAACAAAACAACAGAAATTTAACAGGATTTTAGCCACGGTGATTATCATCGCCCTATCTGTGGCGGGTTTGTCTTGGGCAGCGGATAAATTTATAAGCAGCCGATATAACAAGGGGGAGCAAATCCCTGAGGACATACGCACCGCCGATGAATTAAAGGACGATGTGGTGAATATTTTGGTCTGCGGTTTAGACTGGGAAGAAGACCGCACGGCGATGATGACAGACGTGATTATGTATGTCACCTTAGATGTAAAAGCGAAGAAGGTCTCGGCTTTTCAGATACCTCGAGACACCTATATTGACGATGTGAGGGGCAATAAAATCAATGCCGCATATCAAAATGGCAACGAAAAAGACAAGATTATGAACACTATCAAGCTGATAAACAAGCGGTTAGGGCTGCCTGTTGACCACTATGTCACTTTGGATATGGAGGCATTTATCGCTATGGTGGACGGGATTGACAACGGGCTGAAAATGTATGTGCCCTACCCAATTATCCTTAAAGACAAGCTCACCGGCAAAGAGGAGCAGATAGTCGGAACCCCCGGCTGGTGCTATGTAGACGGCAAGACCGCCGAGCAGATTGTGAGAAACAGAAACTATCCAAACCAAGATTTACAGCGTTTAGAGGTGCAGAGCTACTTCTACGCCGCCATAATAAAAAACTTTACCGAGACCTTGAACGTGAGCGATTTCATAAAAATTATGAACCGTTTCACCCAGTATCTCACCACCGATATGCACTGGACAAGGATTGCCTCTTTGGCGCAGTTCGGGTTTTCTGTCCCCTATGAAAATATGAGTATTATAAAGCCGGCAACCCACGGATACCTCTCGGTAAATCCCGCCACAGGCAAAAATGTGGCGATAGTTGTGGCAGAGGAAAAAGAGTGGGCTGATGTGCTCAACGAGCATTTCAGACCCTATCAAAAACCGCTTTCAGCGCAGGAGCTTCATATGGAAGGCCCTAACTGGGAGGTGGCACAGGACTACGGATATGTTTCCGGCAGTGTGCAGACTATTGCAGATATAATGAACAAGTCCCCCGAAAATCCTTAGGGGATAAATCGGAGAGAATTTCACAGGGAAAAATTCTTAGGGTATTAAATCGGCGAGATTTTCAAAAACAACAATGGGAATTTGCCTATTTTGGGGCGATTATGCCACAAAAAGGTTTTTCATAAATTAAAACACAAGGAGGAAATATGAAGGGTTTAGAGTTATCCATAGCTATTGCTAAAATTTTAGACGACAAAAAAGCACAGGACGTGAAAGTCTTAAAAATTCAAGATTTGACAGTGGTGACCGACTACATCGTCATCGCAACAGGTACTTCAACCACACAGGTTAAGGCGCTTGCAGACGAGGTGGACTTCAAGCTTGAGCAGTTATATCAGCTTCAGCCCACAAAAGTAGAGGGATATGAGTCCAAAAACTGGATATTAATGGATTATGACACCGTTATTGTTCATGTTTTCCACCCTGAGGCACGGAGCTATTACAGTTTGGACAAGCTGTGGGCAGATGGCGAAGAAATAGCCGTAGATTTATCTTAGGCGGGTATCTGACCCGAAAGGGTTATATACAGCCCTATACTTTTAAATATGTAGGATAATATTATCTATATAAATGGAGAAGAAAATGAGATACGATTTTAAATCCACCGAGGCAAAGTGGCAAAAAATATGGGACGAGGAAAAAACTTTTAAGACCAAAGAAGATTACTCAATGCCGAAATTTTACGGCTTGATTGAGTTTCCTTACCCATCGGGGGCAGGACTTCATGTGGGGCACCCTCGCTCTTACACCGCAATGGATATTATTTCAAGACAAAAAAGGCTTGACGGGTACAATGTAATGTACACTATGGGCTGGGACGCTTTCGGCTTGCCCACAGAAAATTTTGCTATGAAAAACCATATCCACCCCGAGATTGTCACAAAGAATAACATTGCAAAATTTAAAAGTCAAATGAAGTCTTTAGGGCTTTCTTTTGACTGGGACAGAGAGATTAACACCACTGATAAAGACTATTACAAATGGACACAGTGGATATTTTTACAGCTCTATAAACACGGTTTGGCATACAAAAAAGAGATGAACGTCAACTGGTGCACAGGGTGCAAGGTTGTGCTTGCCAACGAAGAGGTGGTCAATGGGGTATGTGAGCGCTGCGGCGGACA